>JAJQAS010000051.1:10095-15827 GCA_021203685.1 Clostridiales bacterium
CTCTATTGAAGCTTTTCGCGGATGTGTTCAACTTGCACTTGCAATTTTCGAAGAGAAAAAATCCAATCAGGAGGTACTAACTTGAAGCAGAAACCCATCTATGTCATCGGCCACAAGAACCCGGACACGGATTCCATCTGTGCCGCCATCGCCTACGCCAACCTGAAAAACATCCTCTCCGACGGGCAGCAGCAGTACGTCGCCAAACGGGCGGGCCACACCAACCGGGAGACAAAATACGTGCTGAAATTCTTCAACGTGAAAAAGCCTGGCTATGTGGACACCCTGGAGCCCCGCATCCGGGAGGTGACCATGCGCCACACGGCGGGCATCGACCTGGAGGCGTCGCTGAAAAAAGCCTGGGAACAGATGAACGAGGAAAACCTGCGCACCCTGCCGGTGTACCAGGACGGCAAATTCATCGGCCTCATCACCCAGGGGGACATCGCCCGCTCCATGATGGAGGAACACGCCTCCACCGCCCTGTCCTCCTCCGCGGTGAGCTGCAAAAACATCCTGGACACCCTGGACGGCACCCTGGTGGTGGGCGACATCAACGCCGTTTTCCGGGAGGGCAAGGTGGCCATCGGCGCGGCCAACCCCGAACTGATGACCCAGTACATCCAGCCCCACTCCATGGTCATTATGGGCAACCGCTCCGACGCCCAGATCAGCGCCCTGGAGCAGGGGGCCGACTGGCTCATCGTCTGCCTGGGCAGCGAGGTCTTTGCGCTCATCAAAAAGCTGGCCAAAGAGAACGGCTGCAACATCATCAGCACCCCCTACAGTACCTACCGCACCGCCCGGCTCATCAACCAGTCCATGCCGGTGCGCCATGTGATGTACAGCGGCCCGGTGGTCTCCTTCCACGAGTCGGACTTTGTGAAGGACGCCCGCAAGGCCATGACCAAAAAGCGGCTGCGGTACTTCCCGGTGATGGACAAGGACGACCAGGTCATGGGTCTCATCTCCCAGCGGAACCTGCTGGACCTGCACAAGCAGCAGGTGATTCTGGTGGACCACAACGAACAGACCCAGTCCGTGGACGGCATCGAGGCGGCGGAAGTGGTGGAGGTGGTGGACCACCACCGCATCGGCGGCATTCAGACCATCGCCCCGGTGTTCTTCCGCAACCAGCCCCTGGGCTGCACCTGCACCATCATTGCCCAGATGTACCAGGAGAGCGGCGTGGAGATCACCCCCGAAATGGCGGGTGTCATGTGCTCCGCCATTCTCTCCGATACCCTGTGCTTCAAAAGCCCCACCTGCACCCCCATCGACGAGGCAGTGGCCCGGGACCTGGCGAAAATCGCCGGCATCGACCCGGAGGAACACGCCGCCAATATGTTCCGGGCAGGCAGCCAGATCAGCGACAAGACCGAGGAGGAGATTTTCTACCAGGACTTCAAGACCTTCTCGGTGGAGGGCTTCCAGATGGGCGTGGGCCAGGTGACGGTCATCGGCAGCGACATGGTGGAGGAACTGCGGGGCCGGATGCTGCCCTATATGCAGCAGGTTTTGGAGCGCACCCACCTGGACATGGTGTTCCTGATGCTCACCGACATTATGAAAGAATCCAGCGTAGTCCTCTACGTGGGCGACCAGCGGAAGCTCAACCTGCCGGAGGCGGTGTCCAGCGCTTTCGGCGTTCAGGCCGGGCCGGACAGTGCCCACCTGCCCGGCGTGGTCAGCTGGAAAAAGCAGATGATGCCCAGTTTGACCATTGCCATCCAGACCATGTGAGGCGTGAACAATGCCGTGCGAGCCGGAAACGGCGCGCACGGCGTTCAGCCAGTGGGCCAAACCTGCGCAGGGTTGTTGGGGTCTGACGCAGGGGATGACCAGGAAAGACATAGATATGGCCGACAGGCCCCCGCTGGGAGGGCTTGTCGGCCTGTTTTGTTTGGGCTTTCCTGGCGATTCACCGGCTGCGCCCCCGTTGGGACCGGGGACGCGCCGGTGAATGCGGCTTTTGCAGCAGTCGTTACTTTTTGATGGTCACGCTCTTGGTGCTGCTCCAGGCGGAGTAATACTTGGTGCCGGAGACGGTCTTGTAGGCCCGCACCCGAACGTAGTACTTCTTCCCCTTGGTCAGCTTGGAGATGGTCTTTTTGACCGTCTTGTAGCTGCTGACCGTCACGGTCTTGTAGCTGGAGAAGTCACTGCTGGTGGAGTACTGGATCTGGTAGCCAGTGGCCTTGCAGTTCTTCTTCCACTTGACCGTCATCTTCTTGGTTTTGACGTTCTTCAGGCAGGAGAGGCTGACTGCGGTGAGACGAACGGTGGTCTTGCCGGTGTAGCCGCCAAGGGTGCTGCCGTAGTAGGCGCGGACGGCGTAAACATAGGTCGTGCCGTTTTTATTCTTGACGGAGGTGTCGGTGTAGCTGACGGTGGAGCCGCTCTTGATTGTGGCAATTTTGCTGTAACTGCCGCCGGAGGTCTTGCGGTAGACATAATAACCGGAAGCCCCGGCGACCTTGCCCCACTTGACGGTGATGCCGCTGGAGGTGTTGGTCAGGCTGGAGATGGTGGTACTGCTCAGCTTGACGGTGATGGAAAAGGTTTTCTTGCTGGAGGCATTGTAGTTGGTGGTAGACGCCGCCTGAACAGTGATGGTCACGGTGCCGGGCTTCACGCCGGTGACAACACCCTTGGAGCTGACAGTGGCGATGGAGGTATCAGAAGAAGTGTACTTGATGGCTCCGTCGCCGGTGGTGCTGGCGGTGATGGTGGTGGTCTTGCCTGCGTAAATCGTGGTTGCGGCGGCTTTGGCCGTCACCGTCTGGTTGGCCTTGGCGATGGTGAAGGTCTTGCTGACAGAACCGGTGTAATTGCCGATGCCGGTGACAGTCACGGTGGCGGTGCCCGCATTGGTGTTGTTGGTGTAGTCAACCTTGTAATCCGTGTCTTTGGTCAGGATATTGCCGTTGGCGTCCTTCACGGTGACGGCGGGGGTCTGCGCCTTGCCGGTGTAGGTGGCGTTAGCCACGGTGACGGTGCAGTCAGCGATATCCGTTGCGGTGGCCGGGATGGTCTCGGTCTGCTCGTCGGTGTAGGTCGCGCCGTGGAAGGTATCAGTGGCAGTGTAGGTCCGCACGCCGGTCGCGGTGGCGGTGGCTTCCTTGGTGACTTCGCTGGTCACGTCCGCCTCTACCGTTTGGGTGTCGTCGCCCTCGGTGCAGGTGAAGGCAGCGGCAGCGGCGGAATAGTCATCTTCCCAGGTGAAGACAGGCTCACCATAGGTGTGGGTGTGCGTTTCGGCCTCGCCGGTCTTGTACAGGTACAGGCAGTCTGCGGTGCCCCAGCCGCCGGCCTGCATACTCACAACGATTCGCAGCGTGACGGTGGTTTCCTCCGTCAGGGTAAAGGAGACGGTGGGGGTCTGCCAGACGGCCCAGCCGGTCATGGCGGTGGCGTCGCCTTCAAAGAGGACTTCCCCGTCCTCGTCCAGAATTTGCAGGGTCACGGTGTCGCCCGCGTACCCCTGAGCCACGCACTCGAAGGTGTAATCCCCGGCAGAGAGGGTTTGGGCCACGTTGTAGGTGACGGAGCTGGTGGTGGCGCTGGTAAGGTACCAGTGCATACTGTAGGTGCCGTCATAGGGGTCGTCGGTGGCGGGGAGGTCGACGCCGCTGCCGGTGATGGTGAACTTGGTCGCCGCGTCTGTCGAGCTGATCTCAAAGCTGGCGTCGTCCTCGTCCAACAGGTTGGGATACTTGACGGTCAGGGTGTAGGTGGCGGCAGCGGTGGTCGCACCGGCGTAGTCGCCGGAGGTGACCTCCTGAGACAGGGTGACAGTGCCGTTCACCACATAGGTGCCCGGAGTGGTCACGTCGATGGCGGCAAGGTCGTCCTCGGCCCATTCAACGGACTCCGCCACGTCTCCGCTGCTGTAGGTGACGGTGATCGTATCAGGAAGGGTATAGGTACCGTTCACCTCGATGGTTTCGGTGGCGTCTGCGATGTCGTCCACAGTGACGGTGCTGGAGACCGCGCCGGTGCGGACGTACTGGAACACCTTCAGCGAAGCCAGAGCCTTGCCATTGGCGTCAAAGAACGCCTGGTTGTCCACGGCGCTGCCGCCGTACCACACGCCCGCGTCGTCAGGGTCATACTCGCCCGCGTAGCTGGAGGCCCAGCCGGAGCCGTAGGTTTCCCAAAGTTCCTTGTTGGCTTCCACCTGGGCGTCATACTCGTCGCCGGTGAGGCCGGTGGTGTCGCCCACGGTGATCCACGCGCCTTCCCAGTAGAACACGCCGATGCCCTTGCCGTCGGAGACGTCGTTGACCGCCGCGATCACGTCCCGCACCTCGCTGGCCTGGCCCTGAACGCTAAAGCTCCAGTTCAGGTCGTCGCCGGTGTCGTTGTTGCCCTCGCGGACGGTGTTGTCGTGGCCGTCGGTGTCGTCCAGGGTGTAGGCCCAGGAGGTCTCCGCCACCATGACGTACTTATCGTAAGTGGTGGCCACTTCGTCCAGCACGGAGGTCAGGTTCTCCAGACTGCCGTGCCAGTAGGGGTAATAGGAGGAGGCGAACACGTCGTAATCCACGCCGTATTCACTCAGATAGCTGGCGTACTTGGCGTAGTTGCCGCTGCGCTCCGGGTTGGTGAAGTGAATGGCAACCAGCACGCTGCTGTCAAATTCTCGCACGGCTTCGCTGCCCGCGCTGAAAATTTCGCACATACTTTCCCAGTCAGATTCGCCGCAAATGCTGTTGGTGGTCTCGTTGCCGATCTGCACCATGCCGATGTCGGCTCCGGCGGCCTGGATGGTTTCCAGCGATGCCAGCGTATACTTATAGACCGCGTCTACCTTTTCCTCCAGGGTGTAGTCTTCCCAGTCCTTGGGGACAGACTGCTTGCTGGGGTCGGCCCAGAAGTCGCTGTAGTGGAAGTCCACCAACAGCTTCATGCCGTATTTGGCGGCCCGTGCGCCGATCTCGGCGGCGGTCTCGACGTCGCAGTTGCCGCCGCCGTAGCCGTTGCCGTCGCTGTCATAGGGGTCGTTCCACACCCGGACCCGGATGTAGTTGACACCGCTGTCGGCCAGGATCTTGAACAGGTCTTCTTCCTCGCCGTCCTCGTTGTAATACTTCACGCCGGAGGCTTCCAGCGAAATGACAGAGGACACGTCCATGCCCATGATGAAGTCATCGGACAGGCCGGAGACCTTGGTGACGTTGATGTCGGCCTCGACGGCGGTGCTGCTGTCCTCCACCGTGAAGGTGACGGTGTCCGAAGCCAGCGTACCATCGTCGTCCTCCAGCTGCGCCACGATGTAATAGGTGCCCTCGCTGGGGAGGGTCACGTCTGTGGACAGGGAATAGCCCTCTTCGAACTCGTAGTTGTCATAGGAGAAGGCGGCGTCACTGTTGCCGTCCGCATGGTCGTTCCAGTAATCTACCCACCACCAGAGGTTATAACCGGCTTCCGCCAGCTCCGCTTCGGACAGTTCCACGCCGTCCAGCTTGACGGTGGCGGTCAGGGAGACGGTGTCCCCCGCCTCCACAGTGGTGGTGTCGGCGGTGATGGAGACGGAGTAGCCCTCCTCCGCCTCGGCCACGGTGATGGTCACACAGTCAGAAGCCAAAACAGCCCAGTTGTTGTTGACGTCATACAGCTCCCCCACCAGATAGTAGGTTCCGGCAGTGGGCAGAGTGGCAGCTGCGCCGCTCAACGAGTTTTCGTTGCTGATGGTGGCGTCGCTGTTGCCGTCGGTGTGGTCGTTCCAG
>JAJQAS010000056.1 GCA_021203685.1 Clostridiales bacterium
AGGGACCTGCCGCAGCAAGTCCCTTTTTACATGGAGCGGAAGACGAGGCTCGAACTCGCTACCTCCACCTTGGCAAGGTGGCGCTCTACCAGATGAGCTACTCCCGCAAATGGTGCCTCCGATCGGAATCGAACCAATGACACGGGGATTTTCAGTCCCCTGCTCTACCAACTGAGCTACAGAGGCAAATTGGAGGCGCCACCCGGATTCGGACCGGGGAATAGAGGTTTTGCAGACCTGTGCCTTACCACTTGGCTATGGCGCCGTATTGCTTTCTTTAGAGCCGTTAAGCTGGGCTGTGAAAATTCGCCTGACCGGCGAATTTAGGTGGAGGCAGCGAGTTCGATTCCCCTCAACAGCGTGAGAAGAAAACCAAACGTACCGGTTCCCCTAAATGGAGCGGAAGACGAGGCTCGAACTCGCTACCTCCACCTTGGCAAGGTGGCGCTCTACCAGATGAGCTACTCCCGCAAATGGTGCCTCCGATCGGAATCGAACCAATGACACGGGGATTTTCAGTCCCCTGCTCTACCAACTGAGCTACAGAGGCATTGAGAAAGACAAAAAAGTGGCGACCCGGAACGGGCTCGAACCGTCGACCTCTAGCGTGACAGGCTAGCGTTCTAACCAACTGAACTACCGGGCCACAAAAAGAAAAATGGTGGGAACAACAGGGCTCGAACCTGTGACCCCATGCTTGTAAGGCATGTGCTCTAGCCAGCTGAGCTATGCTCCCTCGCTTGTTGTCCGCTGTCGTCCGCGCTCTCAACAAGGGATATTATACTGGTTCGTCTTTCGTTTGTCAACAATTATTTTTACTTTTTCCTGGCGCAGTTGACCTGGGAGCCGTCCGCGCCGCTGAGGGGGAAGAAGCAGGGGAAAGGGAGGGGACCGTTGGCCGGTTTGGGCGCTCGCCCCCTCTCTAAACGCCCCTCGCCCTGCCGCTTGCAGCAGAGCGAAGGTATCTCTCTCCCCGAACCCGGCCGAAGAATGCGCCAGGCGCGCTCAGTCAAACCGCAGGTCGTACTTCTCCACCTCGGCCTCCACCTGGCCAAAGCACTCAAAGCTGATGCCATCGGCGGTCTGGGGGGTGTAGATGGTGGTGCTCAGGGCCTGCTCCCCATCGTTGACGAAGATCTCGATGCTGAACCGGTCCAGCAGGACACGCAGCTTGATCTCGCCGTTCTGGCGGCGCACCAGGCACTTCCGCTCGTGGACGAAGTCCCGGCGGAACCCCGCATTGCTGCGGTTGACGCAGAGGACGGAGGTGCGCGGTTTGTAAGTAATGGTGGTGTCGTGCTGACTGCCCCGGGCCACCTTGAGCTTGAAGAGCTGGTACACGTCACCTTCCACCGGATGCAGTGTGATGGTCAGGTCGATCATACGGCCATAGACGCCCTGCAAGGTCATCTCCTGGCAGATGGTGACCCGGTGGAACACCCGGCGGCCGCGGTATGCCTCCAGCTCCCGGACAGGGTTCTGGATCAGCCTGCCGTCCCGGACTGCCAGCTCCCGGGGGATGCACATCTGCCCATACCACCGCTGTTCCCGGTCCACCACCACGCAGGTGTCCCAGTTCTGCATCCACGCCACCATAATGCGCCGCCCGTCCGGGGCCAGCGTGGTCTGACTGGCGTAAAAGTCCAGGCCGTAGTCGATGGACTGCAAATCCTCCCGCTGGAAGCGGTGAGTGGTCTCATCGTAATTCCCGATGAGACAAAGGGTCCCGTTGCCGTTGTGGAACTCCAGCCCACTGGGCGTCATGTCCTGGGGGCTGGTCAGCACCACCCACTTCCCGTCCAGAGGGAAGAAATCCGGGCACTCCCACATCTTCCCGAACTCATTGTGGGATTCGTCCAGGATGGTGTCAAAGGCCCAGTGGATGGCGTCCTTCGAGCGGTAGATGAGCAGAGAGCCGCTGCCGTCCGCCGGGCGGTTGCCCACGATGCAGGCGTAGCTGCCATCGGCCTCCTGCCAAATCTTCGGGTCCCGGAAGTCGAAGGGGCTGCCCCCCTCCGGCAGGTCGCGCTCGTCCAGAACGGGGTTGCAGTCCAGCTTCTCGTAGTCGGCGCCGTCGCCGATGGCAACGCACTGGGTCTGTACCTCCTGCCGGACGCCGTCCTCCGAGGTCTGGCAGCGAACGCCGGTGTAGAGCAGCAGCTGCCGCCCATCGGGCATCTCGATGGCGCTGCCGGAAAAACAGCCCCCGTTGTCATAGGGCTGGTCCGGAGCCATGGCGCAGGGGCGATACTCCCAGCGGATCAGATCCCGGGTGACCGCATGGCCCCAGTGCATCGGTCCCCACTGGACGCTGTAGGGGTGATACTGGTAAAACAGGTGGTATTCGCCCCGGTAACAGGAGAACCCGTTGGGGTCGTTCATCCACCCGATCATGGGAGTCAGATGGTAGGCTGGACGGCTTTCCGGGAGGACATAGGGGGCGTATTGCCGTTCGTACTCCCGTGCTTTTTGCAGTTTTTCACTTATCATGAAAATACCTCCTGAAAAATTTGGGGAGAAAAAGGCGGCGCCGCAGCGTTTCCTGTGCGGTGCCGCAAACGCTATCCTGATGATTATAACACGTCCGGGCAGGAACCCTCAACCCTGTCCGCGGGGAGAAGCGAAGCTTCGGGAGTGCCGCTTGACGGCAGACGTGGCCCTTTCCCGCTGCCTGGCAGCGGGAAAGGGTGCTTGGGGGAAAGGAAGAAAAACACATCGCCAGAGGGTTGGTTCTCGCTGCCAGCCCTCTGCCCATGTGCCGGAGGCGGCAGGAGCCGCCCCCGGCGGCCTGCCTCCCCCTGGCAGCAGGCAGGGAGGAGCGCAGCTCCGGAAGTGCCGCTTGACGGCAGGGAGACAGACCGGAAGGTGGATGGAACATGAAAAGGAAATAGAAAGTGAAGATGCAAGTTTAGAACGGAAAGGGGAAATTACTCCTCCGCGTTCTCCGCATAGCGGTCGTAGGCGTTCTGGTAGCACTCCAGCAGCTCGTCCATGCCGCAGGTGGCGGACAGGTTGGCCACATAGGCTTCCCACTCCTCGTCGGTGGGGCCGCCGTTCTTGAGCCAGAGGCCCTCCTGCTCGGCCACGGTGTCCTGGAAGTCGGTCTTATACAGGTCGATGATCTCCAGCTCCTCGGTGGTGAACACGCAGTCAATGGGATAGGTGGTGGTGTCGGTGACGTAGCTCATCCAATACTCGGACAGGTCAGTCAGGCGCTCGATGGCCCGGTCCTCCATGTAGAAGTACTCGTCATAGTACTCGCTGAGGATCAGCTTGGGGCCGTAGACTTCCAGGGTGCTCTTCAGCTCGCCTGCGCCCTTGCCGTACAGCTCCTGGCTCTCTTCCTCGGTGATGGAGACCCACTTGCCGCTCTCGTCCTGCTCGGTGAAGTAGGTGCCGATGGCGCCGTACTGGAGCTGCATGACGGTCTCGCCATCATACCAGGAGTCGAAGAACTTCAGCAGGTTGGCGGGGCTTTCGCAGGCGCTGGTGATGCTCAGGTTGCCACTGTTGGTGCCGCCGCCGTCGCGGAGGGTGACGTTATAGGTGCCGTCGGGGCCTTCCAGGATGGGCAGGAACACATAGTCGTCGGCGTAGTCGCCCATCAGCTCCTCAATGTACCACCAGGTGGAGACGCCAACATAGCCCTGCTGGCACTTGGCCATCAGCTGGGTGTCGTCCTGAGAGAACATCTCCACGTCCATCAGGCCCTCGGCGTACCACTCATGGAAGTAGGTCAGCGCCTCGCGGTAGTTGTCAGAGACGCAGACGAAGCTGCAGGTGCCGTCGCTGCTCAGGACCAGGTCGTTGCACACGTCGTTGGTCCAGTTGGTGAAGCCGAAGCCGGCGTAGAAGATGTTCTGGCCCCAGCACCACTCGTCAAAGCCGGTGCTCATGGGGATGGTGGTACCCTCGTCGTTGCCGTAGTAAGTGTGGCTCATGTCGTTCTCGGCGAAGGCCACCAGGCAGTCATGCAGCTCGTCCAGGGTGGTGGGTACGTCCAGGCCCAGGTAGTCCAGCCACGCCTTGTTGATCATGCTGTACTGGGGGATGGAGTAGATGGAGTAGTCCTCCTCGTCGCCGATGCCGGCGGTGCCCATCTGCTCAGCGGCGGGCAGGCCGTAGATGCAGCCGTCGCTCATGGTGATGGCGGAGCGGATCTCAGGATACTCCTCCAGGATGGCGGTCAGGTTGGGCATATACTCCTCGGTGATGTAGGGGGTCAGGTCGATGAAGGTGCCGTCCTCGCCGTAGGTGGTCAGGTCATAGTTGGAGAAGCCCACGCCCATAAAGGCGTCGGGCAGATCGCCGCCGGCGATCTTGATGTTGACCTGCTCGCTGAGGGACTCGCTCATGGTCTCCCAGGTGATGGAGATCCCGGCTTCCTCCTGGAGCTCGTTGAGCACCTCGTTGTCGTCATAACCGGCGCTCAGGGAGGACTGGCCGCCCATGATGTAGAACTCGGTCTGGTCGGTGTTGCCGAACTCGGCGCTGGAGTCACTGGTGCTGCTGCCGCCGCAGCCGGTGAGCAGGCTCATGACCATGGCCATGGCCAGCACCAGAGAAAGCAGCTTTGCGGTGCGGTTTTTCATAAAAACACTCCTTTGCTTTTGCTTTGTTTATTCCTCCGGGGGATGTCGCCCCGGCAGAAATCGGGTGGGACATCAGCCCTTCACAGCGCCCGCCATAAAGCCGGACTCGAAATACTTCTGTACGAAGGGGTAGATGATGAGCATGGGGGCTGCCGCCACGATGATGGACGAGAACTTGATCATTTCCGTCAGCTTGTTCAGCTCGGCGTAGCCGCCGGAGATGGTGGAAGCCTGAGCGGCGCTGGCGCTGGACTTGATCAGCACGTTGCGCAGCACCAAAGGCAGGGGCGCCTGGTCAGAGGTGAGGTAAATCATGGCGGTGAACCAGTCGTTCCAGTAGGCCACCATGCTGAACACCACCATGACCGCCATGATGGGGCGGGACAGGGGGATGATGATATTCCAGAACACCCGGAGCTGGGATGCGCCGTCGATCTCTGCCTGCTCCACCAGAGAGCTGGGGATGCTGTTCTCGATGTAGTTGCGGACGATGATCATGTTGCCTACGGCTACGCCGCCGGGCAGGAACAGCGCCCACATATTGCCGATGAGGCCGGTTTGCTTGACCACCAAATAGGTGGGGATCAGGCCGCCGCCGAAGTACATGGTGATGATGAAGAAGATGCTGATGGCGGTACGGCCGGGCATTCCCTTCTGACTCAGGGGATAGGCCACCAGGTAGATCATGACCACGGAGAACACGGTACCGACGATGGTGTACTTGATGCTGTTGAGGATACCGGAGAAGATGTCCTCGTCGGCGAACACCGCCTGGTAGCCCTTCAGGGTGAAGCCGCTGGGCAGCAGGAAGGTCTTGCCCGCGTACACGTCATAGGGGTTGGAGAACGAGGCGACCAGCACGTAGTAAAGGGGGTACGCCACGATGACCAGAATGATGGCGCACATAATCACCAGGATGGTATCGCTGGCCCTTTCGGACAGGCCCGCGCTGACTTTTTCTTTCTTTTTCATTGCGCTGCCCTCCTTTACACGAAGCTGACGTCCGAGGCTTTGGATGCGATTTTGTTGACGATGATGAGCAGGATGATGTTGACCGCCGTGTTAAACAGGCCCACAGCCGTGGAGTAGCTGTATTTGGCGTTTTCAATACCTTGCTGGTACACATAGACGGCGATGACATCGCTGGTGGCCTTGTTCAGGTCGGTTTGCAGCAGCCAGACCTTCTCAAAGCCCACGTTCATCAGGTTACCGGCGCTCATGATGAGCTGAAGGATGGCCATGGGGATCAGGGCGGGAACGTCGATGTTCAGGATGCGCTGGAACATGGATGCGCCGTCCACCTTGGCGGCCTCATAGAGGCTGGAGTCCACGCTGGAAAGAGTGGCCAGATAGATGATGGTGCCCCAGCCTGCCTCCTGCCAGATGCCGGTGGAGATGTAAATGGTACGGAAGGCGCTGCTCATGGTCAAAAAGTCGATTTGGGTGCCCAAAATCAGGTTGATGAGGCCGCCGGAGGGGCTCAGGAAGATGCGGATCATACCGCAGATGACCATGGTGGAAATGAAGTGGGGGGCGTACAGCACCGTCTGCACCACCCGCTTGAACTTGGCGAAGCGGAGCTGGTTGATGGCCAGGGACAGGATGATGGGCACCGGGAAGCTCCACAGCAGACTGTACAGGCTCAGCAGGATGGTGTTGCGGATCATCCGCACGCAGTTGGGGCTGCTGAAGAACCGCTGGAACCAGTACAGGCCCACCCATTCGCTGCCCAGATAGCCTCTGCTGGCCTTGTAGTCCCGGAAGGCGATCTGGATGCCGTACATGGGGATGTATTTGTAGATGATGGTGATGATGACAGGGATCAGAAGCAGCAGGTAGAGCTGCCAGTTCGCTGCCAGCCGCTTGCTCAGCGGCAGCTGCTTTTTTGCAATTGCTGTTGCGGGTTTTGAACTCACGTTGATTCACTCCTATCTTTCTATGCTGTCAGTCGGGAAATGAACTCAGCCCCCTTTCGCGTTGGCAGGCGCATCGTTAGAAATAACGTTTCACGCTTCATCCCCATAAAAAGCAGCCGGTGGGCGACAAGGCTGCTCGAGTCGTGAAACGTTATTTTCACCTGTGGCTAAAGAATACACTTGTTCGCCCCGATTTGTCAACTGCTTTTTGGAAAAATGCCCATTTTTTATGTATTGAACAAAACAAACCTATGCCTTTTGTGCAGTTTGACAGTACAACTTCTCCAAAATTATTTCATGAAATTTCACGAAAGCTCTTTACAACGCCGGTCCTTTGCGTTATAATACCCTCAAACCGCACGCGAGAGGGCGGACCATAACGCCCTCTGTACCCAATATAAATGAAATGTTTCACAAGGAAAGAGAGGTAACGTATGGCGAAGAAAAACGCCGCGCCCACCATGAAGGACGTGGCCCAGGAGGCGGGGGTCGCCCTGGGCACGGTCTCCAAGGTGGTCAACGGCATTCCCGTAGGCGCGGCCTACCAAAAGAAGGTGGAGGCCGCCATCAAAAAGCTGGATTACCGGGTGAACAGCTACGCCAAGGGGCTCAAGAGCAACAAGACTATGACCATCGCCTTTTTGGTGCCGGACACCATCAACCCCTTTTTTGGGCGGCTGACCTACCACATCAACTGCACCCTGGCGGGGCGGGGGTACCGGATGCTGCTCTGCTGCACCAACGCCGACCCCCAGCTGGAGCAAACCTATGTGGATATGGCCTACCAGAACAAGGTGGACGGCATCATCATGCTCTCCTACAGCCAGAAGTTGCAGGTGCCCGAGGGGACGCCGCTGGTCACCATCGACCGGCACCTGGACCCCGCCATCCCCTGTGTCTCCAGCGACAACTTCGGCGGCGGACAGCTGGCGGTGCGCCGCCTGCTGGCGGGGGGCTGCAAAAAGTTGGCCTATATCAGCACCTCCTCCCCCTTCGCCAACGAGGTGAACAAGCGGGGAGACGGCTTCCTCTCCACCTGCACCGAGGCGGGCATCCCCTATGAAATGCTCCGGGTCTACGACGGCACCCCTTTCCAGGTGTTCACCGATTTCCTGGACCAACACACCCACCAGGGGAAGCTGGAGTTCGACGGCATCTTCTGCGTCACCGACGACCTGGCCCTCAAGCTTATCTCCTACCTGCGCAGCCGGGGCATCCGTGTGCCGGAGGACGTGCAGCTCATCGGCTACGACGGCGTGGTGGATTTCTACACCAAAGATTATGTCTGCTCCACCATCGTCCAGCCCATCGACAAGATCGCTGAGGCCAGCGTGGAGCTGATTTTGACGGAGGACTGGTCCAAGGCGCCGCCGCTGCTCTCCCTGCCTGTGACTTACGCCGACGGCGGGACGACGGCTTCGCCGAGCCGTTAGCGGTTAGCTGATAGCTGTTAGCCAGGTGCCGCCAGTCCAAAGCGAGCGGCAAAAAAGAAAGGCAGGTGCGAAACCAGCCGTTCTAAAGCAAACGATAAGCGCAGAATTTATAACCAAAGACCACCAATCTAACAGCTAATAGCTAAAAGCTAAGAGCTAAAAAAAGGAGCGAACCCTATGCCCAGCGAGTACCAGCAGTGGCTGCAACGGGACGTGCAGCCGGAAGAAAAACCTCAGATGACCGCCAGCGAAAAGCGAAAAAACTGGTGGCACTACTACAAGTGGTTCGTGGTGGTGGGCGTCCTGGTGGTGGGCACCGCCGTTTCCCTGATTTTGAACGCCTTCGGCGTGGGGACGGTCAAGCCCGATTATCAGGTCGCCTACGTGGGAAGCTCCGAGCTGCCCGACGACACGGTGGAGGAGCTGACCGCCGCCCTGGAGGCGCTGGGGGAGGACCTGAACGGCGACGGACAGGTGGTGGTCACCCTGAACCAGTATTGCAGCTCTGACGACGCAGAGGACGACACCGCCGCCATGCAGAAGTACGCATCGGAGGCGGGGCTGATGGCCGACATCAGCGACTGCGACAGCTACTTCTTCCTGCTGGAGGACCCGGAGACCTTCCAGACCAACTATCAGGTGCTGGCGGAGGAGGACGGCAGCTGCCCGGAGGAGACGGACTTCGACTGGGAGGACAAGGTGTACCTGTGGACGGACTGCCCGGTGCTGGACGGTCTGGAGCTGGGGAGCTACTCCGAGAGCCTGCTGGGAGAGACCCTCTCCGGGGAGAGCCGGGACCTGCTGGAAAACCTCTATTTCGGGCGGCGCTGTTTCTACGAGGAAAACAGCAACACCGTGGACAACCAGGAGGGCTGCGAGGCCCTGTGGGAACTGCTGATACAGGGGGCGACAAGATGAAGCGTTGGGTTGCACTTTTCATGACACTGTCTCTGCTGCTGGCCCTGTGCGGGTGCAGCAAAAAGCCCACCGTCACAAACGATGGGGCAGAGTGGGATGAGGACTGGACGCTGGTGGGGGCCACCATCGGCGTGGAGGAGCCGGGCAACGGGTTGACGCTGTTGGACAACAAGGACGCCCTGGCGGTCTCCAACCTCTATTACGCCGCCTGGACGATTGGGGACAAGACCGAATACGTCAACGAGGACGACGAGACGGTAGACCTCTACGACGCCCAGCTCTATGTGCTGTTGCAGGACTGCGACAGCGGCGAAAAGGCCGAGGCGGAGGTGGCGGAGTGGCAGGCCACGGAAGAGGAAAATTACACCGTCACAGAGACACAGACCGTCACCTGCGCGGGGCAGGACTTTACCGTGCTGATTTACGACGGCACCGGGGAGGACAACCCCTACAGCTTCGGCGCGTCCGCCTTCGCCGTCTACGAGAACCACGCCATCAACGCGGAGCTGACCTGTCAGGAGGGATTCGAGGGGGACGCCCTCACCATTTTGACCGAATTTTTAGAGGGTTTCCACTACGCATAGTAATATAAGGGGAGATTTCAACAATGGGTATGTTTTTTGCGGAGGACACGGTTCATTCCGACGGCGGCAGGCTCACCGGCTTTGACCGGTACCGGGAGGTGCTGGAGCGGGATTTCATCTCTTTTATGCTGTGCGGACTGGTCACGCTGGCGTTTTTTCTGCCCTTTGCCCTGGGGATGGCCTACGCCATCCTCTCCACCAGCGCGCTGGTGATGCTGGCCGCCTGCGTTTTCGGCGGGCTGTTCGCCGGGCCGGGGCTGTATGGGATGTATGACCTGCTGTTCCGCTCCCTGCGGGACGCGCCGGGGGAGTGGTGGAAAAACTACCGAAAGGCCCTGGCGGAAAACTGGAAGAGCGCCCTGCTGCCCGGCGTGGTGTTCTGCCTCTTTCTGGGGGTCGTGATTTTCGCGGGGCTGCTGATGTTCTGGTGGGCAGAGGCGCTGCCCAGCTGGGGCACCATCGCGGTGTATGTGGTCAGTGTGCTCATCACCACTATGTTTTTTGCAGTCTATTGGCCCCAGCTGGTGATGTTTAAGCAAAGCAACTTTTTGCGTTTCAAAAACTGTATCCTGTTCTGCATCAAATATTTCTGGCACACCCTGGGGGTGTCCGCCATTGAAGTGGTGTACTGGGCGGCGATCGCGCTGTTCCTGCCCTGGTCGGTGCTGGTGCTGCCCATCATCGGCCTGTGGTTCGTGCTGTTTCTGGCCAACTTCCTGCTCTACGGCGACCTGAACCAGGCGTTCCGCATCGAGGAGGAGATCAAGGAACACTTCCCGGAGCAAGCCCCCTGCTACGACGATCCCTGGGAGGTGGAGGAATGACCGAGCCGCTGGTGCGCAGCCACACGGACATCACGCCGGAGCTGTTCCGGGAGGGCGCGAAAGCCCAGCTGAACCAAAAATACAACCGCATGGCGGCGAAGGTGGCGCTGGCGCTGCTGGCCGCGCTGGTCGTTCTGGCGGTGCTGATGGTGCAGCTCTCCGGCAGTCCCGCGTCCCTGGGGTTTGAAGTTGTGATTTTTGCCCTGGTGCTGGGCTGGATCCGCATCGCCCTTCCCCGGACGGAGTGCAAACGGGCCTATCGGGCCTTTGAGTCCCGCTGCGGCGGTTTCACGGGCCGGGAAATTTCCTTCTTCGAAGGCCACCTGCTGGTGGAGCCGGAGATGGGCGAGCCGCTTTCCATCCCTTACGCGGAGGTCGCCGGCGTCCACGAGACCCGCCGCACCCTGACCCTGACCTGCGCCGACGGTTCCAGAGTACTGCTGGACAAAGAAGGGTTCCAGCCGGGAGAGTTGGAAACAGTGCGGGAGCTGTTAAAAACGAGCGGTTAGCTGCGGGCCGCAAACGAAAGACAAACGAAGAGGACCCCCTCCACAGCCGTCATAAGACGGTGACGGAGGGGGTCCTTCTGTATTGTCTAAGCGAAGCTTAACCGTGAACGGCTAAAAGCTCTCATCCTCTTCCGGGCGCAGGATCGCCCTGACCAGCCCCTGCACCTTGCCACGGACCCACAGCACCATGCCGCGGATGCCGTCCACCATGAGGTTGGCGGAGAGGGACACCTCGAAGGCCAGCAGCACGAACACCACCAGCACCAGCCAGCCTCCGTGGCTCAGGGCGGCGAGGTCCAGGGAGAAAATGGGCTGGAGGAACAGGATGCAGACGGCGAAGGCCGCCACGCAGGCCACCATCAGCAGCCGCCGCAGGGCGTTGTAGGGCTTGCAGGTCCGGTGGACCATCAGCAGCCCCACCACCGCCATCACCAGGGTGCAGATGGTGCTCAGCTCGTCGCCGGACAGGTCAAAGACGATATAAAACAACACCACGCCGATGCTCAGCGCCAAATCGCTGAGGGCGGAGGGCAGCGCCCGATAGATGACGTTGGCCATGAATCGGCCCTGAATGCGGTTTTTGTTTGGCTCCAGCGCCATGACAAAGGAGGGCAGGCCGATGGTGATGGCGCTGACCAGGCTCATCTGGGAGGCGGAGAAGGGGTAGGTGAAGGTGAAGAGCAGCGAAATGGCCGCCAGACACAGGGAGAAAATGTTTTTCACCAGGTACAGGCTGGCGGAGCGTTCAATATTGTTGATGACTCGCCGTCCCTCCGCCACCACCGAGGGCATGGCGGAGAAATCCGACTCCAGCAGGACGATGTGGCTGACCTGACAGGCCACCTGGCTGCCGGAGGCCATGGCTACGGAACAGTCCGCTTCTTTCAGGGCCAGCACGTCGTTGACGCCGTCGCCGGTCATGGCGACGGTGTGGCCCGCCTTGTGCATGGCCCGCACCAGCTGGCGTTTTTGCTCCGGCGTCACCCGGCCAAAGACGGTGTACCGCTCCGCCGCCTGGGCGATGTCTTCGTCGGTGCGGAGGGTGCGGGCGTCTACATACTGGTCGGCGTTGGGAATTTCCGCCCGGAGAGCCACCTCCGAGACAGTGACCGGGCTGTCGCCGGAGATGACCTTGACCGCCACCCCCTGCTGCCGGAAGTACCGGAAGGTCTCCGGCGCGTTGTCCCGGATCTTGTTTGTCAGCAGTACCAGTGCCAGCGCCTGGACCGGCTCCGTCAGGGCATCCCCTTCCAGAGCGCCGCCATAGCGGGCCAGCAGCAGCACCCGGCACCCCAGCCGGGAATACTTCTCGATTTCCTCGCTGTATCGCCCATATTGTCCGCCCAGCAGGTTTTCCGGCGCGCCCAGGAGGTAAGTCCCCTCCCCGGCGAAGGTCACGCCGCCGTACTTCCGGGCGGAGGTGAAGGGCAGCGCCCACGTCACCACCCGGCGGGAGTGCTGGCCGTCAAAGTAGCGTTTCAGCGCCGCCATGGTCTCGTTGTCGTTCTGCATGGCAAAGACGTAATCCGCCAGAATTTCCCGCAGCGCGTCCAGGCTCAGGGGGGAGGCGCTGACGGCCACCAGATCCTCCACCACCATTTTTGGCTCTGTGATGGTGCCGGTCTTGTCCACACAGAGGGTGTCCACCCGGGCCAGCGTCTCGATGCAGCCCATCTCGTGGACCAGCGTTTTCCGCTGGGCCAGCCGCAGCACGCCGGTCATCAGGGCCAGCGAGGTCAGCAGGTACAGCCCTTCGGGAATCATGCCCACCAGACTGGCCACGGTGGAGACCACGCCGTCCCGCACCGTGTTGTCCAGCACGGCGATTTCTTTATAGGCCATGGCGATGCCCAGAGGGACGATGATGATGCCGATTGCCAGCACCAGCCGGTTCAGGGAGCGCATCATCTCCGACCGGGGCGGCTGGCGGGTCTGCTTGGCCTGGAGGGTCAGCTGGGACATATAGGAGTCCCGGCCTACGGCGGTCAGCCGTGCGCGGCACTCCCCGGAGACCAGATAGGAGCCGGACAGCAGGGCATCCCCCTGCTGTTTTTTGATTTCGTCCGCCTCGCCGGTGAGCAGCGACTCGTTGACCAGGCACTGGCCTTCCACCACCTCTGCGTCGGCGTAAATCTGGTCCCCGGCGCGAAAGACGGCGATGTCGTCCCGGACGGTGTCGTAGGCGGAGAGGTCCCGCACCTGGCCCTCCCGGACAACGGTGGCCTTGGGGTCGGTGAGCAGACTCAGGCTGTCCAGTTTCTTTTTGCTCTTCCACTCCTGGCCGATGCCGATGCAGATGTTGGAAATGACCACAAAGAGGAAGGTCAGCTCCATCCACGCCCCCACGGCGCACACCGCCACGGCCAGCACGAAGAAGATGAGGTTGAAGTAGGTACAGACGTTGGAGCGGACGATGTCCTTGAAGGATTTCGATGTGGATTCCAGCTCCACGTTGCGGCAGCCGCCCTCCAGACGCTCCCGCACCTGTTCGTCGGTCAGCCCTTGGTCGGGGGCGGCCTCCGCCACGGGCACCTCCGGGACGGGGGCGGCCTGCTGCTCCGGAGCGGGCTTCGCCCGGCGGCGGGGAGGTTTGAGGGCGTGTTTTCTGGTTTCGTTTGGTTCAGACAAAAGGGTCATCTCCCGGTTCGCAGCTTTTAGCTATTAGCTCTTAGCTGTTAGCACATGGTTTGTTTCTAACACCCGCTGGCTAACAAATCTCTTTTATTATACCACAGAGAGTCCCGGCTGGGAACCTGAAAACCCGGCGGAACGTGGGACAAAAATCGGGGAGTGGGCAAGTTTTGGGTGAGCGAAGAGCATGGAATGAGAGCGAAAAGCCCTCCGGCGCGGCGGAAGCCGCACCGGAGGGGAGGGTATCAAATCACTTAAAAATCAGGTTGACGATCTTCACGGCCTTGGACTTCTTGTCCCGCACGACGATCTTCCGCACCAGCTGCTTGCCCTCGGCCTGGCGCTGGATTTTGGCGTCGGCCAGGGCCGCGGCGACCACGGCCTCGTCGTCGGCGTCGGTGGGCACCACGATGTTGGCGCGGACCTTGCCCGCCACCTGGACGGCCAGCTGCACCGTGGCGGCCACGGTCTTGCTCTCGTCATACTCCGGCCAGGGCTGCTTGCAAATCATGCCGCCCTCGGCAAAGCCCAGGTTCTCCCACATCTCCTCGCAGATATGGGGGGCGATGGGGGACAGCAGCAGCAACAGGGCTTTCAGGTCGCCCTTGGTGCAGCCGTTGGCGTAGAAGTCGTTGGTCAGGGCCATCATGGTGGCGATGGCGGTGTTGAACTTCATGGCCTCGATGTCCTCGTTGACCTTTTT
Source organism: Clostridiales bacterium (assembly GCA_021203685.1). Taxonomy (GTDB): domain Bacteria; phylum Bacillota; class Clostridia; order Oscillospirales; family Oscillospiraceae; genus Onthomonas. Next base: position 14,111 of record JAJQAS010000056.1, read on the forward strand.
GATGGCCTTGTGGATGGCGGCCACGTTGGCCTCGGAATACTCCAGGCTGTCGCTGCACTTCTCCTGGAGGTTCCAGACACGGTCCAGGAACCGCTTGCAGCCCCGCACCGCCTCGTCGGACCAGGTGGCGGTCTTTTCAAAGTCGCCGATGAACATGATATACAGCCGCATGGTGTCCGCGCCGTAGGCCTTGATGACATCGTCGGGGTTGACCACGTTGCCCAGGCTCTTGGACATCTTGACGGAGGGACGGAGGGCCTGGCTGCCGTACTTGGCGATCATCTCGTCCTTCTCTTCCTGGGTCTCGAAGTTGCCCACGTAGTGGGGGTTCTTGCCCAGGATCATGCCGTGGCTGGTGCGCTTGGCATAAGGCTCCGCGTAGGGGATGACCCCGATGTCGTGGAGGAAGTTGTTCCAGAACCGGCTGTAGAGCAGGTGGAGGGTGGTGTGCTCCATGCCGCCGTTGTACCAGTCCACCTGTCCCCAGTAGTCCAGGGCCTCTTTGGAGGCCAGGGCGGTGTCACACTGGGGGTCCTCATACCGCAGGAAGTACCAGGAAGACCCGGCCCACTGGGGCATGGTGTCGGTCTCCCGCTGGGCGGGGCCGCCGCAGCAGGGGCAGGTGGTGTTGACCCAGTCGGTCATAGCGGAGAGGGGGGATTCGCCGTCGTCGGTGGTCTCGTAGCTCTCCACTTCGGGCAGCAGCAGGGGCAGCTGGTCCTCCGGCAGGGCCACATAGCCGCACTTGGGGCAGTTGACGATGGGGATGGGCTCGCCCCAGTACCGCTGGCGGGAGAACACCCAGTCCCGCAGCTTGTAGTTGACCTGGGCGTGGCCGATGTGATTCTCCTCCAGGAATTTTATCATGGCCTCTTTGGCCTCCTCCACCGTCATGCCGGTGATGAAGCCGGAGTTGACCATCACGCCGGTAGCCACGTCGGTGAAGGCTTCCTTGCTCAGGTCCACCAGCGCGCCGTCGCTGCTGGCCACCACCTGGATGATGGGCAGGTCAAAGACCTGGGCGAACTCAAAGTCGCGGGTGTCGTGGGCGGGAACGGCCATAATTGCGCCGGTGCCGTAGGTCGCCAGCACGTAGTCGGAGATGAAGATGGGAATTTCCTCGTTGTTGACGGGGTTGATGGCCCGGACGCCCTCCAGCCTGACGCCGGTTTTGTCCTTTGCCAGCTCGGTGCGCTCAAAATCGGACTTGGAGGCGGCCTTCTTCACATAGGCCTCCACCTCGTCGTAGTTGGTCAGCTTGTCCTTCCACTTGGTCACATAGGCGTGTTCCGGGGCGATGACCATGTAAGTCGCGCCGAACAGCGTGTCGCAGCGGGTGGTGTAGACGGTGAGGACGTCCCCCTCGGTGGTCTGGAAGTTGACCTCCGCGCCGGTGGAGCGGCCGATCCAGTTCTTCTGCTGGGTCTTGACCCGCT
>JAJQAS010000151.1 GCA_021203685.1 Clostridiales bacterium
GGACGTCTTGATTCTTACACAAACTCTTGTGTCCACTTTCTTGGGTACATTTTAGTCAGCCCCACAGTTCGGACACTTCATAAGCGTCCTTCCATCTTTTCGTTTCTGTGCATACGCAATTCGTTCGACCGAACGTTGCTTTGCTGCCATTACATTTCCTAAAATTGCACCACTGCACCGCCGCTGGTGGGGATCCAGTAATATCCCTCGTCGTCCTCGCTGCCCGCGGCGTGATACTGCACCCAGCCGCCGCACACATTGATCAACTCACAATCCGCCGTACTCAGGATCACTACCTCACTGGTATCGCTGAGATTCGCTTTGGTCAACGCGCCGCCGTTGTCCCCGTCGGCAAAATAAATCCATCCGTCATAAATGTTGATCGACTTCATGGTCATACTGCTGATCTGCCTGTATGTGCTTTCTCCATCGTTCATCTGATACAGGCCGCCATTGTCCATATCTGTGAAGTAAATGGTCCCGTCCACATAGTCGATGCTCCCCACGCGGCCATCAAACCACAGCTGTTTGTCCGAGCCATCCAACGCGACAGAATACCCCTTTCGGTCATCTCTGGTATCTAAATAATAAATGCGCGTATCCGAAACACAGCAGTAGAAAACGACGCCATCCGTGATTTTAACCTCGTTGGAACCATCTAACTCGCATCGGTACAAGTCGTAAGAGTCATCAGACGAATCTTCGTAATAGATGTATGTACCAACCACCTTCGGCTCATAGATGCTGCGGGCTACCAGCACAGTGTCATCCCCGCTTTCCACGTTCAACCGGTGCAGGTACCCTGTCTTAAACGCCCGATAATAGAGATAATCGCCGGACATACTGATATGCCTTGCGGCTGTGGAAGAAACCAATGTCTGGTCGCTACCGTCTGCCCGCATCTTCCAAATCGAAAAGTTGTCGCTGGGAGAAACATAGTAGATCCACTCGCCGGATGCCACAAGGATACCTCCCTGAGACGAATTCTCAAAGGAATTTCCGTAATAGCTTCGGTCATCCGCATAGGAATTTGTGATAGGAGTGGAACTGTCATTCTCTGTTCCTGATGTGTTTGAAACATCCTCTTTTGTCTCACTGTCTTCCGGCAGGTCACTGTCCGCGTCCGGTTCCGTATCGACATCGACCGTAATACTGTCATTCTGCGGCTCCACTGCATTATTTTTCCCATTCAGCCAAACAAAGGCAACTATGCCCCCGGCCACGATGAGAATAAGCAGGATGGTCAGCAGGATGATTATAAGGCGCGCTTTGTCCTGCCCCTCTTTGCCCGGCCGCGCCGATCCACCATATGGAGCCGTATCGGTCTTTCGACTCTCTGCTCGCTTGCAATCCTCGCACAGGAGTTCCCCCTCAACGCAGGGTTTCCCGCACCGGATGCAACAACGATGCTGCTGACTGGAGCCAGACGGACGCAAAGGGGGCGCAGCGGGTTTCCGACCATTCTGAACCACTGCGGTTTGGATAGGCGTATCCCTGACCACACCAGGCTGATTCCCCGGCGCATCCATGGGCGGCTGCTCCGGGATCAACACCAGCACATCTTCCGGGATGGGCGTACCGTCGTTAGCACAGAATCGGATACGCTTTGTGATCACTTTGCCACAGGTTGGGCATCTCGGAATTTTTGCGCCGCATTTCGCGCAGAATTGTGCATTATCTGGTATGTTTTCTCGACACTTTGGGCATTTCATTTTTGTGACCCCTTTCCTCTTTTCCTTTTGCATGATTTGGTGTACCACATTGGCTGCCAAACTTTACTGAATTGTCCAGGTGTAGTCTGGTATTTCCCTGTGACAACTTGGACATTTCATGTTCCATCTCTCCCCGCGCAATTAAGTAGATCAGGACAATGCAGGTTGTTCCCTCATCGTTCTCTTCAAGCGGCTCAGCGTCACCGGCGACATCCCCAAAAAGGACGCAACATTCTTGTTGCTGACCCGATCGACCAAACCCGGATAGGTCTCCAAAAACCATTGGTACCGTTGAAGGGCAGTGTATTGATGCAGCACCTGTTTCATCCGCCAATGCTCATTCAGGGCTTCGATGAGCAGATGATTGTAAAACATTGTCACCTCTGGATATCGTTCCTGCAATTCAAGGATCAGCGAGATGGGGACGCAGAAGAAGACGCTGTCCTCCATCATTTCGATGGTCATGGGAGAGATGTTTTCTGCGCCCAGCTGACAGAACGCCATGGCGGCGGTGCCGCACCGGAAGCCAAAGCAGTCGGTGACATCTTTGCCGTTGGCATCCAGAAAGAAGCCCCGCAACAATCCTTCCATCAGAAAGCAGATGTCCGATTGGAACTCTCCGGCACAGACCAAAAAATCGCCTTTCCTGATGTAACGAACCTCTGTTGCGTTGACCAGCGACTGGATTGCCTCAGGGGATTTGATCTGGCAGACTTCGGCATAAAACTGATAAGTCGTCATTTTCTTCCATTGCTCCTGCCTTGGGTCTCTAATTCATCTCCATTATAACAGACTGGAAATCTCTTTGCATTAACATAGGTAAATTTTCCGGGAAAAATTTTAGCCGATTCCCCAAACGCTGTATGCAAAAGAGGAAATCATGCGACATCGTTTTGCTATTGTTGCTTGATAAACGTTCCTCTGTATCCTATAATAGTAATATACAACATCTGTCGCGCAGAAAGTGCCTGCGCGAGTGATTTGTTCCCCCAATTTGCAACTGTGAAGAGATTAACTGAAACCGACAAGGAGGCTGCTGTGACATTACAAGAGGCGATGGCCGCACGGCATACCGTGCGCAAGTACAAAAAAGAGCCGCTGCCGGCGGATGTGATTCGCCAGTTGAACCAGCGGATTCAGGCACAGAATGAGAAATACGGTCTGAACATCCAGCTCGTCACGGAGAACACGGACGCCTTGCCGGGGCTCGTTGGACTGACGATGTCCAAGGGCGTGCGCAACTATATGATCCTTGCCGGGCCAGACACAACCGATGTGGACGAAAAGCTGGGGTACAGCAGCGCCGACCTGATGCTTTATGCCCAGACACTGGGCCTGAACACCTGGTGGGTGGGCGGAATGTACAGCCGCAAGGGAGCAAGAAAGAACTCCACCGCGGGGGACAACGCCAAAATCATCGGCGTCGTGATCGTGGGCTACGGGGAAACGCAAGGCGTGCCCCACAAATCCAAGGCGGCGGAGGCAGTGGCCTCCTATGAGGGCAGCGCTCCCGGCTGGTTCCAGGCGGGGGTCTCTGCGGCGCTGCTGGCGCCCACTGCGATGAATCACCAGGGATTTACCATCCAGGGCGTGGGCAATCAGGTGTCCATGACTTACGCCAAAGGCTCTTTCGACCGCGCTGATCTTGGGATCTGTAAATACCATTTTGAGCTTGGCGCGGGGAAAGAGAATTTCAAGTGGCGCTGACGCCGCGCGGAGGTGTTCAGGATGTTGCTCCAAATATTCAGAGCGTGGCTCAAGTGGCGCAAGGATTGGGATTCTCTGTGTAACTGCTGTGGGAAATGCTGTTACACACGTTCCGTAGGACCGGGCCGCAGGGTCATCATCCACTACAATGACCCCTGTGAGCATCTGGATACAGAGACCCATCTGTGCCGCGTCTTTGACGACCGGTTTCGGAAGTGTAAGCACTGCGGAAAGGTCGGTCTGTTGACAGCGCTGTTCAATCCTACTCTGCCGAAGGACTGTACCTATGTGCAGACCTTCCGGCTGTGGGACAGGGAGGAGCGCACACTTTGAAAGCTCCTTCATCCATCACCCTCATCTACAGCGCCCGCCGTGGGAGAGAACTCTTCTCCGGCGGGCGCTGCTGCCTTTTTCTATATCCTTCCTGTCAATAGTCTGACGGGTTGTCGATGGAGGGCAATTTTTCCATAACTGGCTATTCCGTTTGCTCAGCTTTTGGCTATTTTGCTCTCCCGTATTCAGCCGTGATTGCCGGACAAGGCGAAAGCCCGTTCGGCGCTTTCTATGCCATCATCCTGGAATGTCCTGTAATATCGGATTTGTTTCCTGGAAGCCTGGCGCGGGACTCACATCTGTACTTTGCGCACTGTCACGGTGGAAAGACGGTTGCTTTTTTCTGCTCTGTATGTTAAAATACATCATATAATTTCTGTTGGACTGCCGTCGGGCGAATAAAAGGGGCGCCTTTCCAAATCAGCCCCAAAGATCGGGCACATTTTGGTCAGTGTTTCTTTCAGAAAGGAATCGATTGCTATGTCACAACCAGCTACGCAGCCCCAAAAGGGCAGAATTGCCAAATGGGACAACCTGAAAGCCGTGCTGATTTTTCTGGTGGTTTTTGCCCATCTGTTTCGACGGATCAACGATGCCCGCCCTGTTATGGCTGGGGTGTTCTTTTTCATCTACCTGTTCCATATGCCCGCTTTCATTTTCGTCTCCGGCCTGTTCAGCAAAAGCGCGGTGCGAAAGCATAATTATGACCGGGTGTTCTCTTTTTTTATGGTCTATCTGGTCACCAAGTTTTTGATTTGGTTTGTGCGGTTCCTGATGACGGAAGACCTGGCCAGCGATATGCCCTATACCACCCTTTTTCAGGAGATCGGCGTGCCCTGGTACGGCCTCGCCATGTGCGCGTTCCTGCTGGCGACCATGTTTTTGGACCGCTATCACCCCGCGTATTTGATGGTCGCTACGATTGCGCTTGGCTGTCTGGCGGGTTACTGCAAGGATGTTGGGACAGTCGGCTCTCTGAGTCGTATCCTGGTGTTTTACCCCTTCTTCCTGGCGGGGTATTTTCTGACACCGGAACAGATCCTCCGCGTGACGGAACACTGGTACAGTAAGCTACTGGCGGCGGCGCTCCTTGTGGCCGCCTGCTGGCTGTGCCTGCGTTACCGGGATGTCCTGACACCATATTCTGATTTTTTGAAGGGGAGATCCGACTTTAGTGAACTTGAGGAGCTGGCCCCTTACGGCGGGGTGTTCCGCCTGGGACTTTACGCCGTAGGCTTCCTGCTGATCTTCTGCCTGATCGCTGTGATCCCCAAAATTCATATTCCCGTGGTCTCAACAGTGGGTCAGAGAACGCTCCCGGTTTATGTGTTTCACTATGCGTTGGCAAATTACCTCTACACAGGTTTTGTTCTCAAGGACTGGGTCCTTGACAACTTCCCGAACCTGTACGGTCTGGCTTACGCCGTCATCGCTTTGCTCATCGTGCTGTTGTTCTCCGCCAGGCCTTTTGTCTGGCTGGTAACAAAAATAACCACTCCACCTTTGCGAAAAGCAACCGAACAGAAAGGCAATGGTGATGTATGAAATCCCTCAAAAAATTGTTCTCCCTGGTCCTGGCACTGAGCCTGGCGTGCACAGTGGTCAGCACCTCCTTTGTCGCAATGGCGGCGGAAGAGGCCGCCGCTTCCTCCGAATACGAGGAGCTGCTGACCAGCTATCTGGAAGAGACCGAGGTCGAATCCGAAGCGGATGCTGACGCCGACACATCGGACAGCGAAACGGCAGAGGATGAGACGCTCACTGACGAAGAGGAGGAAGATGCCTCCGAAACAGGCGACACCTCATCCGAATCGGAGAACACCGTGACTGCCGCAGAGGACAGCACCGAAACGGACCCCGGTACATCAGAGACAGACCCTGGAACTTCGGCTGAGTCGGACTCCAGCACATCCGCAGAGCCGGATGCGTCCTCTTCGGAAGATAACACTATCGTTGACACTTCCACCCTGGAGAGCGCAATCACCAAGGCAGAGGCGCTGACGGAAAGCAGCTACACCGCCGCCACCTGGGCCACATTGCAGACCGCTCTGACCGCCGCCAAAACGGTGCTTGCCACCGAAGGCGCGACCCAGACCGAGGTGGACAGCGCTGCCACTACCCTGACCAAGGCCATCAATGGCCTCGTCTCCTATCAGACGCTCTACAACAACAGCACCAAGATCAGCCTGAGCTACGATGACCGGTATACCTTCTCTTCCAAGGTGACCTCCATCGTTTCGCTGACCATCACCTCCAAGCGCACCGGCAGCACCAAGGCGGACACCGCCGTGGCCAAGGTGGACAGCTCCAACAGCAAGAAGATCATCGCCTGCGGCTGCGGCACCGCCGTCGTCACCCTGGCCAACGGAAAAACCTATGGAGTCAAGGTCTCCGCCGCCGCCATCAGTCTGCTGCTCATCATCGGGCAGAGCAACGCGGAGGGGCGGCCCAGTTCCTCCACCTCCAGCAGCCTCGCCACCTATAAAAAGCAGTGGATCCCCAGCGAAGAGGGCCAGGTCTACAGCACTTACGCTCCCTCTGACACCTCTATGTACTCGAAAATTGGCTGGTACTCTTCCACGGGCAGCAACAGCCTGACCACCAGCAACGAGAGCGCCTTTATCCCCTCCAGTCTGACCGACAACACTGCATCCAAGGACTACAAATGGACCAACAACCTGACCACCGCCGGCAACGGCAAAAGCGGCATCGACAGCGCCCTGGCCTACGAGTGGAACAAGCTGACCGGGGAGAAGGTGTGGGTCATCAACGCCGCCCACCACGGCAGCTCCATCACCTCCTGGCAGCCGGGCAGTTCCAAGAGCAACAACAACTTCTGGCAGGCGGTGGACCTGTATGTGGCGGCGGAAAAGCTGCTGAGCAAGGAGATCGCCGCCGGACACTACACCCTCTCCCACAAAGGCATTTTCTGGCTCCAGGGCGAGCAGGATAAGAGCATGTCCGCCAGCAAGTACCTGAGCTACTTCACCAAGATGAACAGCGCTCTGCGCACCCAGCTGAACGGCTCCGGCATTTCCGGCATGAAGAAGGCCATTGCATTTACCGGCATCATCATGGTCCGGGCCGCCGCCAGCAAGCCTGCCACAACCAGTGATTTTGCCCTGACCGGTCCCCGGCTGGCCCAGTACTACATGACTACGTCGTCGGCTTCCGCCTACTCCACCATCAAAATTGCCAGCCAGGCAGCGGAACAATGGACCAGCAACGCCAATGTCAAGTCGTACTTTGTCAACAAATACGGCACACAGGCCAAATACCGGGCCGCAAACCCAAACAAGTCAGGGACCATTAGTATGCCAACAAAGATCAGCCAGGTCCACAGTACCATTCACTATTCCCAGCTGGCCTATAACGAGATCGGCATGGACGCGTCGGACAATATCTGTTACGCCCTTGGGTACGCCAAGGCGCCCTCCAGCAAGGTGTCCTCTGTGACCATCGTTACGGCCAACGGCTACACCAACCGCAATAAGTCCACCACCAAGCTCTCCAAGGGCAAGACGCTGAAATTTGCAGTTAAGGTCTACCCCACCTACCTCTCCAAGGGCGTCACGGTGACCACCACCAGTTCCACCAAGTACACCGTCTCCGGCATCACGCTGACCGCCAGGAAGAACAGCAAGATCACCGTGAAGGCGGGTAGTAAATCCACCTACATCACCATCAAGAAAAAATAGCAACTCAAAATGAACTGCGCCCGGACGGGAAACAAATCCCCGTCCGGGCGTCTTTCTCGGTCAAACCGGCCTGTCCTCTGTCCAGAACCGCCAAGGAAAGTCCGCCGCTTCTTCGGCGTAGTCGATGCCGATGCGCTTGCCCACCTGAATAGGGCCGGGAGCAGGCTCCTCCTCCATCCCCAGGTCGGTCAGGGACGAGACGAGGTACAGCTCGTCGCTGGCGGTGACATCGATCAGGTTGTGTTCTCTCGTCAGGGCCAGGCCCCTGCACAGCTTGCCGGGGCCGTTGAGGAAGTTTTTCCGCTGGTAGGCGGTCAGCTCCCGGAAGGGTTTCCCGTAGCGCAGGCGGGAGATGGTCTCCCCGCCCAGGCGGGGACTGCCGCCCCGCAGCAGCACGGCGCAGGGTTCCCCCTCCGGCTCCGTCACCAGGTTCAGGCAGTGGTACATCCCGTAAATCAGGTAGACATAGGTGTGGCCGGGAGCGGCGAACAGCGGCTCCGTCCGGGCGGTGCGTCGGTATTGGTAAGCGTGGCAGCCCTTGTCGATGGGGCCGACATACGCCTCCGTCTCCGTCAGGCGGCAGACCAGCCGCTCCCCCTGCCAGACCCGCACCAGATAGGTCCCCACCAGGTCACGGGCCACCGTCACCGTGTCCCGGTCAAAAAAATCCCGCGTCAGCTTTGCCATTTGCCTCACCTCATGGTACAATATTACCATAAAGCAACTCGAAAGGAAAGAATGTTTATGCGCATACTGGACTGTGATATGGGGGCCTGGCGGGAGACCGTGGAGGCCATGGCGGAGGAGCCCTGGTGCCGCGCCCTGTTCGACCAGGTGGAGGCGGCTTACGCCCAGGGGGAACCGGCGGTGTACCCGCCCCAGGGGCAGCTGTTCACCGCCCTGCGGCTGACGCCGCCGGAACGAGTGAAATGCGTCATCGTGGGGCAGGACCCCTACCACCAGCCGGGACAGGCCCACGGGCTGGCCTTCTCGGTGCTGCCGGGCACGAAGACGCCCCCCTCCCTGCGGAACATCGGCAAGGAACTGCGCTCTGACCTGGGCGTGGAACTGCCGGGGAACGACCTGACGGCCTGGGCGGAGGAGGGGGTGCTGCTGCTGAACAACGTCCTCACCGTCTACGACAGCGCCCCCAACAGCCACAAAAAATGGGGCTGGCAGACCTTTACCACCCGGTTGTTGCAGTCGCTGGAACCCCAGCCCTGGCCCATTGCCTTTGTCCTCTGGGGCCGGGAGGCCCAGAGCAAGGGGGCGCTCATTGCGCCGGAGCGTTCCCCCTATCCCCGGCTGGTGCTGCGCAGCAACCACCCCTCTCCCCTCTCCGCCAGCCGCGGGTTCTTTGGCAGCCGCCCCTTCAGCCAGGTCAACGCCTTTTTGACGGAAAACGGCGCATCTCCCATCAAATGGGGGTAAAATCGTTGAAAAAACGATTCAAATAAATCGTTATGCGCGGAATGTTCACAAAATCTGCCTTGACTTGCCGCTGGCAGACCGATAAAATAAATTACGATAGTTCACAGTTGAACAAAGAGGGATACGATGGATACCACCGGCATCATTGCGTCTGGGACGCAGCTGAAAAAACTGATCTCCAAAAAATCGGAACCGGCCCAGCGCAGATACCAGCTGCGCCCGGTGGAGCTGAACATTCTGCTGCTGCTCCACGCCAATCCGGGTCTCGACACCGCAAAGGACATTATGCGCCAGCTCCACGTCTCCAAGGCCCACGTCTCCCAGTCCCTGGATCACCTGAAAAACGGCGGTTTTATCTGTTTGCAGGAGGATCTCCAGGATCGGCGGGTCATTCATATCCAGCTGCGGCAGATCGCCATCGACGCCGCGGAGGAAATGCAGGCCATCTACGCGGAGTGCTGGAATCTGGCATTCCGGAACGTCTCCCCGGAGGAGGTCAGCGTTCTGCTCCGTGTGGCGCAGAAGATGTCGGACAACATCAGCGCCGCCCTGGCGGAGGGCTGAGGGGCCGATGTACCCTCCCCTTTCCTTGCGGAGAGGTTTTCTTTGCAGATAGTTTACTTGTGAACTAATTATGAATCCGGGAACGAAATGCTTCGCTCCCCCGCACTCTATGGAACCTCCGATCAAATAACTCCTGGCGTCTGGACGGCATATTTCGTGCAACGCTTCGTTGCGAAATCTTGAGATCCACAAAGGATTACCCTCAAGGGGTACGCCTGCGCCTGCGGCGCTCCTGGTCCTGCGATTTCGCGCCTCGATTTGCGCAAAATCTGCTCGCCCAGCCATCCAAGGCTATTTAATCAGAGCTTCCCTATCTCGCGCAGCGCGCCAGGAGGCAACGTTATGGAATTTCTTGTTTTGTATTCCAGCCGGACCGGCAACACAGAAAAGGTGGCAGAGGCGATTTTTGACACACTCCCCGGCCGTTCCAAGCTCATCGAGCCGGTGGAGGACTACGACGGCACCGAAAACCCCGGCCTGGTCTTTCTGGGCTTCCCGGTGAACCGGGGGAGCTGCCCCATGGACGTGGCCGACGCGCTGGAGAAGTTGGAGGGCCGACGGCTGGCCCTGTTCGCCACCTGCGGCATGGGCGACGAAGCCTACCAGCAGCGCATTCGGCACAACATCGACGTGTGGATGCCCGACGACTACATTGACCTGGGCTTTTTCTGCTGCCAGGGGGCCATCGCCCCGGCGTTCCTGAAAGAGCTGCGGGAGCAGGGGGCGTCTGTCTCGCCGCAAATGGCAGAGGCGATGGAGGCCCAACAGAAAAATTCCATAGGGCACCCCGACGCCGCCGACCTGGATCGGGCCAGACAGTTCGCAAAAGAGGTGTTGGGACGGGCAGGACGAAAAGAACCAATGAGATGAGGAATGGAATATGATACACAGCATTTACGATTACACCCACCAGAAGCAGTCCCTCTGCCAGCAGAGCGGCTCTATTAACAGGGATCTATACACCGAATACGGCGTAAAGAAGGGTCTGCGGGACGAAAACGGCAAGGGCGTCCTCACCGGCCTGACCAACATCTCCGAGGTGAAAGCCTTCGACAACGTGGACGGGGTGCAGGTCCCCTGCGATGGACAGCTGCTCTACCGGGGCTACGACGTGCGGGATCTGGTCAATGGCGGCATCGGCAAGCGTTTTCTCTTTGAGGAGGCGGCCTATCTGCTGCTCTTCGGCCAGCTGCCGGACAGGCAGGAACTGCTGGACTTCCAGCAGGTGCTGGCGGACTGTATGCGCCTGCCCACCAACTTCACCCGGGACGTCATCATGAAGGCCCCCGGCCCGGACATCATGAACTCCATGACCCGGAGCATCCTGACCCTGGCCTCCTACGACGAGCGGAAGGACGACCTCTCCATCGACAACGTGCTGCGCCAGTGCATCCAGCTCATCGCCACCTTCCCCATGATGGCGGTGTACGGCTACCACGCCCACAACCATTACGGCAACGACGAGAGCATGTACATCCACCGGGCGGACGAGTCCCTCTCCATTGCGGAGAACTTTCTGCGGATGCTCCGGCCCGACATGAACTTCACCACCCTGGAGGCCCAGGTGCTGGACGTGGCCCTGCTGCTGCACATGGAGCACGGCGGCGGCAACAACTCCACCTTCACCACCCGCGTGGTGACCTCCTCCGGCGCAGACACCTACTCCGCCATTGCGGCGGCCATGTCCTCCCTGAAAGGCCCCAAGCACGGCGGCGCCAACCTGATGGTGATGAACATGATGGACGACGCCCGCCAGCACATCTCCGACTTCGAGGACGACGAGGAGATCACCGACTACCTGCGGAAGCTGCTCCACAAGGAGGCATTTGACCGCAAGGGGCTGATCTACGGCATGGGTCACGCGGTTTACTCCCTCTCCGACCCCAGAGAGCGCATTTTCAAGAGCTACGTGGAGCGGCTGGCGGTGGCGAAGGGCCGGGAGACCGATTTGCAGCTTTACAACAACATCGAGCGGCTGGCCCCTCAGGTCATCGCCCAGGAGCGGCGCATTTACAAGGGCGTCAGCCCCAACGTGGACTTTTACAGCGGCTTCGTCTACGATATGCTGGGCATCCCCCGGGAGCTGTACACCCCCCTGTTCGCCACCGCCCGCATCGTGGGCTGGAGCGCCCACCGCATCGAGGAACTGGTCAGCGCGGATAAGATTATCCGCCCGGCCTACAAGAGCCTGGTCACGTACAAAGAGTATATCCCCAGAGAGGAGCGGTGAAATGGCGTTAAAACGGAACAATTTGGGAGAGGACTTCTTCCTGAATCGGCTGAACGTGGAGAAGGTCTTTGCCTTCATCGACCAGACGGATTCCTTCTGGCTGTACCACATCGAGCGCAGCGAGGCAGAGGACGGCCGGGTCTACCTCTCCGACCTGGCGGCGGAGATGGACGTGACCGTCCCCGTGGCCTCCAGGTCCATCCGCGCCCTGGCAGAAAAGGGTTACGTCCTCTGGGAGACCGACGAGAAGCGGGAGCGCACCTATGTCAGCCTGACCGGCCGGGCCAAAGAGCTGATGGACAGCCAGCGGCAGCGGATGTCCAGCGCCTACGAGAAGGCCCTCGAAACCATTCCCCGCGAGGATCTGGAGACCACCATGAGCACCATGGCGAAAATTCGTTCCATCGTCGCAGTGGGAGATGAGGCGCAGCAATCGTGACCCTCTGGCCTGTTTTCCGGTCTTATCCCTCCCCTTTTCCCCGGCTGTACAATTATCCTGCAAGTTGGAACTTGAAATTATGCAAAATGACCTTGACAGAGCGGGCAAAAGCCGGTAAAATGAATACTGTTCAAACGCTGTGAAGGAGACCGCGCCCTGGCGCCGCAGCAGAGAGACCGGGTCACTGGCTGAAAGCCCGGTCAGCTGGCAGGGGGACCGCGCAACGCTCCGGAGCCGATGGTTCGAGCTTCCCACCGGGAAGGGTAGGGCCGTCCGTTCCCCCGCGTTAAGGGGATGAGAGAGGCAGCTCAATGGGGAGATGCAAACGCGGGTGGTACCGCGGAATGTGTATTGTTCCGCCCCGGACTATCGTTTTTCGGTAGTCCGGGGCGTTTTTGCTGCCTGAAACCAGCCAAACCCGGGGACGTACCTCCCCGGAACCGAAAAAGGATGTGTGTGATTATGGAATTTCTCAGCGGCAAGCTGGAGCGAAGCGACCTGACCTGCGCTCAGGTGCTGGACGGCAGTCACCTGGGGGAGAACGTGACCGTCCACGGCGCGGTCCACGCCCTGCGGCCCATGGGGGGTATGACCTTCCTGACCCTGCGGATGCGGGACGGAGCGCTGCAATGCGTCTGCGACGGGGAGTTGGATTTGAGCGGCCTCCAGGAGGAGTGTACCGTGGTGCTCATCGGCCTGGTGCGCGCCGACGAGCGCGCCCCCGGCGGCTACGAGCTGGCGGTGGAGTCCCTGCGGATCCTGACCATCCCGGCGGCCCCCATGCCCGTCCCGGTGAACAAATACAAGCTCAAGCTGAACATGGACACCGAGCTGCCCCTGCGCCCGGTGGTGCTGCGGAACCTGAAACGCCGCAGCGTGTTCAAAATCGAGGAGGGATTGTGCCGGGCCTTCCGGGACCACCTGACCGAAAACGGCTTCACCGAAATTCACACTCCCAAAATCGTCCACGCCGGGGCGGAGGGCGGCTCCAACATCTTCCGTATGGAGTACTTCAACCGCAAGGCGTTTCTGGCCCAGTCCCCCCAGTTCTACAAGCAGATGATGGTGGGCGTGTTTGAGCGGGTGTATGAAATCGGCCCGGTGTTCCGCGCCGAAAAGCACAACACCACCCGCCACCTGAACGAGTATATCGGCCTAGACCTGGAGATGGGGTATATCGACTCCTTCCAGGACGTGATGGAGATGGAGGCCGGGTTCCTGAAACGGGCGGTGAAGCTGCTGGCGGCGGAGTACAGCGCCGACCTGGACCGGCTGGGGGTGGAGCTGCCCCAGGTGGAGCAAATCCCCGTCTGCCGGTTCGACGAGGCCAAGCGTCTGGCGGCGGAGAAGTACCACCGGCCCATCCGGGACCCCTACGACCTGGAGCCGGAGGAGGAGGTCAACATTGGCCGCTACTTCAAGGAGGAGTTTGACGCGGATTTCGTCTTTGTCACCCACTACCCGGTGAAGAAGCGCCCCTTCTACGCCATGGACGACCCCGACGACCCCCGGTACACCCTCTCCTTCGACCTGCTGTTCCGGGGTATGGAGGTCACCACCGGCGGCCAGCGCATCCACGACTACGACCAGCAGGTGGCCAAGATGAAAGCCAAGCGGATGAACCCCGACGAGTTCCAGAGCTACCTGATGATCCACAAGCACGGTATGCCGCCCCACGGCGGCCTGGGCATCGGCCTGGAGCGGCTGACCATGAAGCTCTGCGGGCTGGACAACGTGCGCTACGCCAGCCTGTTCCCCAGAGACCTGTCCCGGCTGGAGCCGTAACGGAAAGGAGACTGCAATATGAAAATTACCACAGAACTGGTGGATTACGTCTCCGTTCTCTCCCGGCTCAAGCTGCCGGAGGAGGAGAAGGTCAAAATGGCCGGGGAACTGGAGCAGATCATCGGCTATATGGACATCCTCAACCGGCTGGACACCAGCGACATCGAGCCGATGAGCCACACCTTCCCGGTGAAGAACGTGCTGCGGGAGGACGTGGTGGAGGACTTCGCTGGTCGCGCCGCGCTGCTCAGCAACGCCCCCGCCCACGACGACGAGGCTTTTCTGGTCCCCAAGACCGTAGACTGAGGAGGGACGCCACATGAGTTTATTAGACTATTCCGCCCTGGAGCTGGGGCGGCTCATCGCCGCCGGTGAGGTCAGCGTTCGGGAGGCCACCCAGGCGGCGCTGGACGCCATCGCCGCCGCCAACCCGGACAACAACGCCTTTATCACCATTTTGGAGGAAGAGGCCCTGCGGGAGGCCGAGCAGGTGCAGACCAAACTCCGGGCCGGGGAGCTGTCCGGCCCGCTAGCCGGAGTTCCCGCCGCAATCAAGGACAACATCTGCGCTCTGGGGGTCAAAACCACCTGCGCCTCCAAGATCATGGGGGACTTCAAGCCTCCCTACCAGGCCACGGTGATGGAGCGGCTGCAAAGGGCCGGTTCCGTCAACCTGGGCAAGCTAAACATGGACGAGTTCGCCATGGGGTCCACCACCGAGACCTCTTACTACGGCCCCACCAAAAACCCCTGGAATCTGGGCCACGTCCCCGGCGGCTCCTCCGGCGGCGCGGCGGCAGCGGTGGCCAACCGGGAGTGCTGGTACGCCCTGGGTTCCGACACCGGCGGCTCCATCCGCCAGCCCGCCTCCTACTGCGGCGTCACCGGCATCAAGCCCACCTACGGCACCGTCTCCCGGTACGGCCTCATCGCCTACGCCTCCTCTCTGGACCAAATCGGGCCGTTGGCCCGCTCTGCGGAGGACTGCGCCGCCGTGCTGGACCTCATCATGGGGAAAGACCCGCGAGACGGCACCTCCCTGGAAGCCCCCTGCGGCCACCTGCTGGAGAACCTCTCCGCCGACCTGACAGGTAAAAAAATCGGCATCCCCGTGGACTGCTTCGGGGACGGCCTGGACCCGGAGGTCCACGCCGCTGTGCTGTCCGTGGCCGACGTGCTAAAAGGGCGCGGGGCGGAAATCGAGGAGTTCCGGCTGCCCATCATGGAGTACGTGGTCCCCACCTATTATATCATCGCGGCGGCGGAGGCCAGCTCCAACCTGTCCCGGTTCGACGGCGTGA
>JAJQAS010000077.1 GCA_021203685.1 Clostridiales bacterium
TCGTGGTGGAGGACGGGTCCATCACCGCCACGGTGGTCTGGTCCAGCTCCAACTACGACCGGATGACGGTGGACGGCGTGGACTACGAGCCAATCTCCACCGAGGATGGTTCCACCTTTGAGATCCCCATCGTGCTGGATGAGGACATCGTGGTTATGGCGGAGACCCTGGCCATGAGCGAGCCCCACGACATCGAATACATCCTCTATTTCGACAGCGAAACGCTGGAGGAGGTCAGCGAGGGTATCACCATCTCCTCCACCATGGTGGACGCGGGCGGGGCCATTATCCTGCTGCTCATCGTGGTCATCGCCCAGCGGATGCGGAGAAAACGGGCTTGAGACGCTTTTGGACCCTGCTGCTGGCGGCGGCGCTGGTGTTTTCCTTGAGTGGGTGCCAGAGCGCCGGTG
This sequence comes from Clostridiales bacterium, assembly GCA_021203685.1. GTDB lineage: Bacteria > Bacillota > Clostridia > Oscillospirales > Oscillospiraceae > Onthomonas. The sequence goes on from JAJQAS010000077.1 coordinate 411, forward strand.
AGGACAGCGCGTGGAGCCACGTCCCGGCGGAGAACTTTTGCGGCCTGACCTACACTGGCAGCCTGGAGTTGTCCTACGCCCACGAGTTCGCGGTGGACTACTACGAGGGGGGTTACACCCTGCTCTCCATCGCCAGCGGCGACCAGTTTCTGGTGGTGCCGGAGGGCGCGGAGGTGCCGGAAACAGATGTCCCTGTGATTCAGCAGCCCCTCTCCGACGTGTACCTGGTGGCCACCGCCGCCATGTGCCTGTTCGACGCTTTGGACGGGCTGGACGCCATCACCCTCTCCGGCACCCAGGCCGACGGCTGGACCATCGAAAACGCCCGCCTCGCCATGGAGGCGGGGGACATCGTCTACGCGGGGAAGTACAGCGAGCCGGACTACGAGTTAATTGTCTCCTCCGGGTGCCGACTGTCCGTCCAGTCCACCATGATTTACCACAGCCCGGAGGTCAAGGAGAAGTTGGAAGAACTGGGCATCCCTGTTCTGGTGGACTACTCCAGCTACGAGACCCATCCCCTGGGCCGGACGGAATGGATCAAGCTCTACGCCGCCCTATTGGGCAGGGAGGACGAGGCGGACGAGCTGTTCCGGGAGCAGGAGGAGGCGCTAAACAGCGTGGCCTCCGAGGAACCCACCGGCAAGACCGTGGCCTATTTCTACATCAGCTCCACCGGCGGCTACGCCGTGGTGCGCAAGAGCGGCGACTATGTGACCCAGATGATTTCGCTGGCCGGTGGGGAATATATTTTCAGCGACCTTGGGGACGACGAAACCGCCACCGCCACCGTCAGCATGACGCTGGAGGAGTTTTACGCCACCGCCAAAGACGCGGACATCGTCCTCTACAACAGCACCATCGACGGCCAGCTCAGCACGCTGGAGGATTTTCTGGCCCTGAACGAACTGCTGGGGGACTTCAAGGCGGTGCAGGAGGGCAACGTCTGGTGTACCAACGCCAACCTCTACCAGGACATGACCCGGCTGGGTACCGTCACTGAGGAAATGCACCAAATCTTCGCCGGGACCGCCGGGGACGAGATGGAGTTCTTTTATCGGCTGGTCTGAGCAGATTTGCACTTGTGTTTCAACGTTTTTCTTCGGAAATCGTCTGAAATAAATTATATCAATCTATACAGGAGGAAAGACATGAAAAAGGGAATTGCATTGCTGCTGGCTCTGAGCCTGGCCCTGGCCGCCCTGACCGGCTGCTCCGGCAGCACCGACAGTGCCGACGCTTCCACAGATGCCGCCACCTCTGCGGAGACCGGCGTAGTCGAACTGACCGATAAGGAGATCGCCGCCAACGTGGCGGACCTCATCGACGCCATCTATGTCCAGACCCGCACCGACGAGACCGACGAACAGTGCGCCGCCGCCAAGGCCGCCTGGGACGCGCTGACCGATGAGCAAAAGGAGCTGGTGGAGGGCGAAAACGCCGACCCGGATTACTTCGGGCTGGACACCGGCGATGCCTCCGCCGACGACCCCCGGAACCAGGACGACATCGGGGAGTATGAGATTCTGGTGGTCAGTTTCGGCACCTCTTACAACGACAGCCGGGCCACCGACATCAAGGGCATCGAGGACGCGCTGGCGGAAGCCTACCCGGACTGGTCTGTCCGCCGGGCCTTCACCTCTCAAATCATCATCAACCACGTCCAGGCCCGGGATGAGGAGTACATCGACAACATGGAGCAGGCCCTCCAGCGGGCGGTGGACAACGGCGTGAAAACGCTGGTGGTGCAGCCCACCCACCTGATGCACGGCGCGGAGTATGACGAGATGTGCGAGGCCATCGAGGAATACGCCGAGTATTTCGACACCGTTGCCATCGCCGAGCCGCTGCTGGGCGAGGTGGGGGACGACGCCACCGTCGTCAACGAGGACAAGCAGGTGGTGGCCGAGGCGGTCGTCGCCGCTGCTGTGGAGTCCTCCGGCTATGAGACCATCGAGGCCGCCGCCGAGGACGGCGTGGCCTATGTGTTGATGGGCCACGGCACCTCCCACACCGCCAAGGTGTCCTACAGCCAGATGCAGACCCAGATGGAAGCTCTGGGCTACGAAAATGTGTTCATCGGCACCGTGGAGGGCGAGCCGGAGGAAACCGAATGTACCGCCGTCATCGACAGTGTGTTCGCCGCCGGGTACACCAAGGTCATTCTGCGGCCTCTGATGGTGGTGGCCGGCGACCACGCCAACAACGACATGGCCGGGGAGGACGCGGACTCCTGGCTGAGTATGTTCACCGCCTCCGGGTACTTCGAGAGCGTGGACTGCCAGATCGAGGGGCTGGGCCGCATCGAGGCCATTCAGCAGCTGTACGTGGCTCACACCGCCGCCGCTATGGAGAGCCTGACCTCCTCCGCCGCCAGCGAGACTTCTTCTGATTCCGCTGAACTGGAGGACGGGGTGTACACCGCCGCTTTCAATACCGACAGCTCCATGTTCCACGTCAACGAAGCCTGCGACGGTAAGGGCACCCTCACCGTGGAGAAGGGTCAGATGACCCTCCACGTCTCCCTGGTGTCTCAGAACATTGTCAACCTGTTTGTAGGGTCGGCCGAGGACGCCCAGGCCGAGGGAGCCGTTCTGCTGGAGCCGACGGTGGACACCGTCACCTACAGCGACGGCACCACCGAGGAGGTCTACGGCTTTGACATCCCCGTGGCCGCCATTGGCGAGGAGTTCAACGTGGCGATTTTGGGTACAAAGGGCACCTGGTATGACCATGTGGTCAGCGTCACCGACCCAGAGCTGGCGGAGTGAGCTGTTGGTAAAAATTGCATATACAACAAAAAGGGGGCTGCATCGAAAATCGGTGCGGCCCCTTCTCCCCTCTTTTGGAGGAAAACGCGCATTGCGGTTGACATCTAACTGGAATTTTTCTATAATATGTACTGTAGTTGTTTGCCCTTTTCGGCGCAGACTGCATAAACCACGGGTTTTCCCCCTGAAACACGCGAAAAATCAGAGGTTTCCCAACCAAAAGAAGGAAGGAATACAATATGGCACTGACGATCACCGGACACACCCAGCTGCTGGGCTTCTTCGGCTCCCCTGCGGAGCACTCCACCTCCCCCGCCATCCACAACGAGGCGTTTGCCCAGCTGGGGATGGACTACGCCTATTTGGCTTTTGACATCGGCACAGATAAAATTCAGGCGGCTGTGGACGCCGTGCGCACCCTGAACATGAAGGGTGCCAACGTCTCCATGCCCTGCAAGACCGCCGTCATGCAGTACCTGGACGAGATCGACCCCGCCGCCAAACTCTGCGGCGCGGTGAACACCATCGTCAACACCGACGGCTATTTGAAGGGCTACTCCACCGACGGCGTGGGCTACATGACCGCCCTGAAGGACAACGGCGTGGACATCATCGGCAAGAAGATGACGATGGTGGGCTGCGGCGGCGCAGGCAAGGCCATCGCCGTGCAGGCCGCCCTGGACGGCGTGGCGGAGCTGTCCATCTTCAACGTGAAGGATTCCTTCTGGGAGCGCTGCGTCCAGACGGTCAAGGAGCTGGAGGAGAACACCAGCTGCAAGGTCAAGCTCTTTGAGCTGAACACCGAAGACCCCGCCGCCATGGCCAACCTGAAAGCCGAGATCGCCAGCTCCGCCCTCTTCGCCAACGCCACCGGCATGGGCATGGGCAAGCTGGAGGGCCAGACCTACATTCCCGATGCCTCCTACTTCCGGCCCGACCTGGTGGTGACCGACGTGGTCTACGCCCCGCCAGAGACCGCCATGCTCAAGCTGGCCCGTGAGACCGGCTGCAAGACCATCAACGGGATGGGGATGCTGTTCTACCAGGGCGCAGCGGCCTTCAAGCTGTGGATGGGGCAGGATATGCCCATCGAGCACATGAAGAAGTATCTGGGTCTGACTAAGTAAACGGGCAGCGAAGCGCACAAACTTCTCAAAAACTGTGGAAACCAAACGGGAGCGGCCAGCTGGCCGCTCCCGTTTTTGCTTTGGGGTTTTATATGGAGGAAGTTACTTTTTCTTGCCGAAGTTCTCTGCGAAGATGATCTTGTTCAGCACGAAGAACACCACCATGGACACACCGCCGTTGAGGACGACAGTGACGATGTTGTAGACCGCCGCCGGAACAAGGACGCTGGCCACGCCCACCCACACGCTGTTGATGGAGTTGACGATGAGGGTGATGACCACCCAGCCCAGGAAGTAGATGGGGATCTGGAGGGCCAGAGGGCCGTGGCTCTTAAAGGTCACGTTGCGCTGGAGGGGGAAGTTGATGCACTCGCCCAGGAAGCTGGACACCAGATAGGCGTACAGATAGGCCAGACCGCCATCCTCCACAGCGTAGCCGATGACGTTGAAGGTAAAGCTGACGCCGAACAGATTGCCCTGAATGGAGGGCCAGCCCCAGCCGATGTTGGCATAGGCGGCGAACAGCGCCGGCAGGAACATCAGCATCAGGTACTTCAGGAAGGTGACCACATAGCTGAAAATGACGAACAGACCGCCCTCCCGCAGCCAACGGGCCGCGCCGGGATGGGACTTTTCAAAGGACCCCCAAAAGTTTTTCAAAGCGTTCATAGAACTGTTCCCCTTTCTTTGCGTTTTCATTCCTTTTCTACCCGCCGGAGGCCAACCGTCAAGCGGCACTTCCGGGGCTTCGCCCCTCCCTGCCTGTTGAGGACCCCCGGCGGTGAAAAGGAGGAGGTTTCTTTTTACTTCATCTCGTTCGCGTGTTTGGCGACTTTCTTCTGCTTGAAGAAGCCGGAGATGAACTGGCCCACACCGGCGAAGAAGTGGCCGTTGGCGGCTTTCAGCAGGCCCTCCACCATGTACTGGCTGACCAGGCCGCCGGTCATCTTGCCGATGCCCCGGAAGGGCATATTGTAGATGAAGATGATGTTCAGGTCGGGCTTGCCCTTTGCCATGCTCTTGTCCAGCATACTGGTCAAAATCTTGTAAATCAGCCGGGCCAGGCCGCTCTTGGCGTAGTAGAGCTGGCACAGGGCGTCGTTGGCCTCCAGGGTGCCGCTCCAGCTGCCGTCGGGGATGGGGTGCCCCAGCAAAACCGTCCACTCCGCGTCGGAGACATTCAGAATGTTGCCGGAGGCGTAGCTGGGGAGCTGGCTCATGTCGTAGGGCAGGGGGGCGTCGGTGCCGGTGACGGTGACGGTGGCGCTGAGTTTGATGTCCGCTACGGACGCGCCGATGAGGATGTCATACTCCCCGCCGTCGATTTCAAACCGGTTGGTCTTGGTGTTGAAATACCGGAACGCCTTGTCGTCCAGGGTGATGGTGACGGTCTTGCGCTCCCCGGCCTTCAAAAAGACCTTCCGGAAGCCTTTCAGCTCCTTGACGGGGCGGTAGATGGAGGGGTTCTTCGCGCTGACGTAGAGCTGAGCCACTTCCGCGCCGTCCACCTTGCCGGTGTTGGTCAGGGTAAAGGTCACCTTGTCGCCGTCCACCGTCAAATCGCTGTAGGCGAAGGTGGTGTAGCTCAGGCCGAAGCCGAAGGGGAACAGCACGGGCTTTTTCGCCGTCTCAAAGTAGCGGTAACCCACATACAGGCCCTCCCGATACTCCGCGTTCCGCTGCTTGGCGGGGAAGTAGGGGGCGGAGGGGGTGTCCTCGTAGGCGATGGGATAGGTCTCGGACAGCTTGCCGGAGGGGTTGATCTGGCCGGTGACGGCCTTCAACAGGGCGGCAGCGCCCGCCTGCCCGCAGAGGTAGCCGTGGAGCAGACCCTTGCACTTGTCCAGCCAGGGCATTTCGATGGAGGAACCGGCGGCCATGATGACCACCACGTTGGGGTTGACCTCCGCCACGGCACAGAGCAGATCCACCTGGCTCTGGGGCAGCTTCATATTGCTGCGGTCCAGGCCCTCGGACTCGGAAATTTCGTCCAGACCCAGGTACAGCAGGGCGACCTCCGCTTTCTTCGCCAGCTCTACCGCGGCGGCCTGCATGGCGGCGTCGCCCGCGCCCACGCGAGGGTAGCCCTTCTCGAAGCCCACCACGTTCAAATCGAACTGGCCTATGACCTGGTTGGCGGAGTCCAGCTTGGTGCAGTTGACCACGGAGGAACCGGCTCCCTGATAGCGGGGGGTCTCCGCGAAGTCGCCGATGACGGCCACCTTGGTCCCGGCGGCCAGAGGCAGGATGTTCCCCTCGTTTTTCAGCAGGACGATGCTCTCCTCACTGGCTTTCTGGGCCATGGCGTGGTGGGCGTCCTGGTCAAAGGGCTGGCCTTTGGTCTTGTCCACGGCGGCGCGGGTGGAAAACACCACGTCCAGCAGCTCATCCACCCGGCGGTCCACAATGGACTCCTCGATGCGCCCGTCCTTGACGGCCTGGATCAGCTCCTCGTCGCTGTCGCCGCCGGTGGTGGGCATTTCCAGGTGAGAACCGGCGCGGACGCCCTCCACATGGTCGTTGGAGCCACCCCAGTCGGAGACCACGAAACCGTCGAAGCCCCATTCGTCCCGCAGAATCTCCTGCAATGTGTGGGGGTTTTCGTTGGCGTAAACGCCATTGACCCGGTTGTAGGAGGACATGATGCTCTTGGGGTGGGATTCCTTCACGGCAATTTCAAACCCGGTCAGGTAAATTTCCCGCAGGGTGCGCTCGTCCACCACGGAGTCCGACGCCATCCGGCGCAGCTCGGTGTTGTTGGCGGCGAAGTGCTTGGGGCAGGCGGAGACGCCGTTGGCCTGGATGCCCTTCACATACCCGGCGCAAATCTTACCCGCCAGATAGGGGTCCTCGCTGAAATACTCGAAGTTTCGGCCGCAGAGGGGGCTGCGCTTGATGTTCATGCCGGGGCCAAGCAGGACGTTGACATCCTGTGAAGCGGCTTCCTCGCCCAGGCAGCGGCCAATGGCCTCGCCCAGGTCGGGGTCCCAGCTGTTGGCGATGGTGGCGGCGGTGGGGAAGCAGGTGGCGGGCAGCGACCCGTTCAGACCCAACTGGTCTCCGGCTCCCTCCTGCTTGCGCAGGCCGTGGGGGCCGTCGGAGAGGGAGATACTGGGGATGCCCACCCGCTCCACGCTGCGGGTCTGCCAGAAGTCCTTGCCGGAGAGCAGATAGCACTTCTCCTCCAGGGTCAGCTGGCTGATGATGTCCTGATGTTTCAAAATCGGTTCCTCCTTTTCTTGCTCATTCATCAATCTATGCGGATGTTCCTTTAAGACTGATTTCAAAACCACAGATAAAGCCCTGTGGTGCTCAAATCACCCTTAAAATCGCCCAAAAAATACCCCATCGTCTTCCCGGGGCCTCCCGGCGAACCGGGAGGCCCTTTTGGAAAGGATAAGGGGGGAAAACGGACAGAGTTAAGAATTAAGCGTCAGCTTCCGCCTTGCGCTTCTTCATCCAGCGCACCAGGACGATGGCTTCCACCGCCACCAGCACCACGCCGCCGGCGATGTCGATGGTCAGGAACATCTGCATCATCTTGCTCATGCCGCCGGAGGTGGACTCGTTGGTGTAGTAGCCGCTGTTGCCCACCACATACAGGATGTTCTTACTGGACTGGCGCAGGGCCTGCACCATAGTAGCGCTCAGGTTGGTGAACTCATTATTGCCAGTGTTGACGGTGAAGCCCAGCATCAGGTTGTTGCCGTTGCGGACGCTGTGGTCTGCAATTTGATAGGCGTAGCCGCCATTATAATCACTTTCCACGAAGCCCACGAAGCCCCACTCATCCCGGAGGACGTTGTTCAGCAGGTTGCTGTTGGCGACGCAGGGAATCGCACCGATCCAGTTATATGCAGACATGACGGCCAGGCCGGTGCCCTCATAGTTCTTGACGCACAGTTCAAAGGGCTTCAGGTAAATTTCCCGGATGGCCTGCTCGTTGGAGTAGGTCAGCAGCACCGCGCAGCGGTTGGTCTCCTGGTCGTTCAGGACGAAGTGCTTGATGTAGGCATAGACGCCCTTGCTGGCCGCGCCGTTGACCTGAGCCGCGGTGAAGTAACCGGCCAGCACGCCATCCTCGGAGTAATACTCGAAGTTACGGCCAGCGAAGGCGGAGCGGTGGGTGTTCATGGCGGGGCCGTACCAGCCGTAGTTGTCCACTTCGGCGTACTCATCGCCCATGGCCTCGCCGATGCGGTAGGCCAGCTCGGTGTTCCAGGTCTGGGCCATCAGCACCTCGGTGCCGAAGGCGGTGCCCTGTGCGCCGGTCAGCAGGTTGTTCAGACCGGCGGGGCCGTCGCAGTCAGAGGTGGAGACCTTGCCCACGGAGGTAACTTCCGCCGTCTGCCAGCCGCCCAGGCAGACCAGGGTGATCATTTCGTCCACGGACATCTGATCCAGCAGGTCTTCCCACAGCTCGTCGTCGTAGTCCAGGCCGGTCAGGTCGGACAGGGTCAGGCCGTTGTCGGCCTCGGTGGTGGGCATTTCGTCGCTGTCGTCGTCATAGAGGGTGGAGTCGTAGGTGGCGACCATGCTCAGCTCCACAGCGGCCTTGGTCTCGTCGTCCATCTCGTAATCTTCCTCGGTGGGGGCGGCGGTGACCTCGTCGTAGTTGGCGAAGCCGTCAGCGCGGGAGAGGTAAGTCACGTCACCGGCGGAGTAGTCCTCGAACTGGTTGGTGGCCACGGTGCCGTCGGATTCCCGGCCGGTCACGCTGTAGTCGATGTCCTCGTCCAGGGTGAAGGTCTCCTCGTCCAGGACGGTGTGGGAGTCGGAGCGGATGGAGATGGTGTAGTCACCGGCCTCCAGGATGTAGCCGCCGTTCTCGGTCTTGATGCAGGAGGAGTCGTAGGAGGCCATTTCCTCCAGGTCGATGGAGAAGGAGATGGTCTGGGAGGCCCCGGCCTCCAGGCTGTCGGTCTTGGCGTACTGCACCAGGTTGACGGAAGCCTTTTCGATGCCGCCGTTGGTGTAGGGCGGGGTGTAGTAGACCTCCACCACGTCCTTACCGGCCACAGTGCCAGTGTTGGTGACGGTCACGTCGAAGGTGATGGTGGTGTCGCTGACGGAGAAGTTATCGATGGTCTGTTCAAAGGTGGTGTAGCTCAGGCCGTAGCCGAAGGGATACTGCACCTTGGCGTCATAGTCGATGACCCCGTCGTCAGAGGCGGTCTCGTAGTACTTGTAGCCGACATAGATGCCTTCCACATAGTCCACAAAGGCCACGGTGCCCTCATAGGCGGAGTCCACGGCGGCGTTGGCCTCCTGGATGTCGGAGACGTTGGTGTAGTTGAAGGCGCCGGCGTTGTTGTAGGTGGGGGTGTCGGTCAGGTCCTTGACGAAGGTGTCGGCGGTTTTGCCGGAGGGGTTGACGGTGCCGTTGAGGATCTCGCCCAGGGCGGCGAAGCCGGAAACGCCCGCGCCGGGGGCCAGCAGGACGGCGCTGATGTTGTCATACTCGTCGGTCCAGCCCAGTTCCATGGTGTTGTTGGCGTTGACAATGACGATGACCTTGTCGAAGTTGGAGCAGACCAGCTCGATCATGGCCTCCTCGGTGTTGGACAGCTCCAGATAGTGCTCGCCCTCGTCGAAGTCGTCATAGTCGCCGTTGTTGGTATAGGTGGCGTTGGTGTAGCCGTAGTTATCGGACAGGACAGAGACTTCCTCCGCGATGTTGTAGGTGCCGTTGATGACGGCGTTCATGTCGGTGGGCAGGTCAGCGCCCTCGCCGCCGCTGCGGCCAATGACGATGACGGCGGTGTCGGAGAACTCCTTGGCCTCCTCCATGATCTCATTGGTGTAGTACTCCACGGTAGGCTCCGGCAGGGTCCAGTCCTGAGCGTTCATGCCCACCTCGGGCCGCTCGGAGCAGTAGTCGGTGTACATCTGGGTCAGGGTGTCGTTGGTGGTGAAGCCTGCGTCAGCCAGGGACTGGAGAATGCTGACGTTGCTCTCGGTGCTGGAGGAACCGGAGCCGGTACCGCCATAGATGGGGTTGGTGGAGGCCCAGCCGAACACGTTCAGGTTGGTGGTGCCCTCCAGGGGCAGGGTGCCGTCGTTCTTGGCCAGGACGATGCCCTCCTCGCCCAGCTCCTGCACGATGGCGGAGCTGGCTTCCAGCGTTTCGTCAGACAGCTCCACGGAGCCGTTCAGAACGGCGGAAAGGGTGCTGTACATGGGGCCGAAGCAGATGACGTTGGCCAGGATGCCGATGACCAGCACCACGGCCACCACGGCGGACCAGCGGACCACATGGCGGGTGCCTTTTTTGACCCAGTGGGCCGCGATCAGCACCACGATGAGGGCGACGATCAGCACCAGAATGGCGTAGATATAGCCGCTCAGCATGTTGGCGTAGGTCTGCACGTCAGCGGTGCTGACGCCCATACTGGTGAAAATGGGAGACAGCAGGTTGATGAGTAACTGTAACATTTTTCTTCCTCCTTGTAAAATGATACGAAGGCACATTCTGAAACGAAGTGCTATTACGCAAAAGAGTATAGCAAAAAAGAGACCCTTGGACATAAAAAATTCACAAGTGGTCTCTTTTTCTTCACAAATTGCAAATTAGTTCGTTAATTTTTACAAATTTGGAGGTCGAAAATTGTAAAAAACAACGAATCAGCCGGTTTTGCCCTCCGGCAGAGGGATGAGCAGCCTGAGCCGGAACCAGCCGTTGTCGGTGGAGATAGACATGGCGCCGTTGTATTGCTCCACCGAGCGCCTGATGCTCTTGACGCCGAAGCCGTGGTAGTCTTTGTCCGTTTTGGTGGTGACGGGCAGGCCGTCCTCAAAGGTCAGGCTGCCGCCGAAGTAGTTCTCCACCCGGATGAGCATAAACCCCTTCTGGGGGCCAACGGTGACGTGGATGAGCCGCTGCTCCTTGTCCTCCAGCTGGATCGTGCTCTCGATGGCGTTGTCCAGGGCGTTGCCGAAGATGGAGCAGATGTCCATCACCCGCATGAAGTCCAGCTTTTCCGCGTCGGCCACGCAGGTCAGGGTGATGCCGTGCTTCTGGCAGTAGAGGCTCTTTCCCGTCAATACCGTGTCCAGCACGGGGTTGCCGGTCTTGTTCTGGGCCTCGTACTGGCGGATGTCGCTCTCCATCTCGTCCAGCCACTGGTTCCGCCGTCCGGCGTCCGGTTCGGCCCGGAGGGCGGCAATCTGGTGTTTCAGGTCGTGGTACTTCCGGTTGATGAGGTCGATGCTCTCCCGGGAGGTGCGGTACTGGTCGTACTGGTTTTTCAGGGTGGTGTTGATGGCGCTCAGCTCGTAACGCATATAGGTCTCCACACGCTGGATGTGGTAGGCGTAGAGGATGGCCACTCCCGCCAGATCCACCAGCGTGCGGATATATGGGATGTCGGAGCTGTCGCTGGTGCTGAACGGGGTGTTGGCGGCCACAAAGCTCAGGTTGCTCAGGGCGAAGGCCCCCGCCCCGATGAGGAAGGCGATGGCCAGCTCGTTAGGGTTGACATTGAGGCCGGTGTTGTCCATGTGCCGCCGGTCCAGCTGCCACATGGTCACGTAGATGACGGCGTAGACCGCCGCCAGGAACAGCACGGACAGCGCCTTGCCGCCGCCGGGATTGTAGCCCAGCCGGGCGCAGCAGTAGTAGTAGAGCTGCCACTCCAGGCTGGCGGCAAACTCCGCCAGCAGAAAGGCCCGGACGCAGCAGAAGCCCACGTTGATGAGGGGTACGTCCACGCACAGATACAGCAACAGGAACATCAGCCCAATGGCAAAGAGCATACACGGCACCCACAGCACAAAGGGGGCGTCGTCGGTCAGCACCAGAAAGGTACACTGCACCACCAGAGCCACGGCGCAAATTAGCGTCAGGGGCAGGGTGGAAAACCGCCGTTTGGGGGCCAGGCTGATATAGGACACGCAGGCCAGCCACTCGGCCAGGGCGGTGTAGACGCGGGGAATGTCGGGAATATTGCTCATGGCGTCACCCCGTTCACATAGTCGGTGAGAGCCTTCATCATGGGGGCCTTTTTGCCCCGGCTGATGGGCAGGGCCACACCGTTCACCAGGGCACAGTTGTCCCGTATCACGTCCACATGCTCCAAGTTGACCAGGCAGCCCTTGTTGCACCGGAAGAACCCGCCAGCCGGGGTCAGCTTTTTCTCCGTCTGCTGCATGGTGCCGGAGGAGACGAAGTCCCCCTCTTTGGTGTGGAAGGTCAGGGCGTGGCCCTGGCTCTCCACATAGAAGATGTGGGACACGTCCAGCTTCCGGGTCTCCCCGGCGGAGGAGATGACCACATAGCGCTTCTCCCGCCGGTGGACGATGTCGATGGCCCTGTCCAGCTGCTGGGAGAAGGCGAAGTAGGTGACGGGCTTGAGGACATAGTCCATGGCCCCCACGGCGTAGCCCCGGATGGCGTACTGGGGCATATTGGTCACGAAGATGAAAATGACCTCCGGGTCTGTCCGGCGGATCAGCTCCGCCGCCGTCATGCCGTCCAGGTACTCCATCTGTACGTCCATAAAGATGATGTCGCAGTCCCCGTTGTACTGCTCCACCAGCTCGGTGCCATCGGTGTAGACCGTGACACGAAGGCTCTTTCCCCGCTCCCGCTGGTAGCGGGCGGCGTAGTCCTCCATCTGCCGGGCAAAGTCGGACTCATCCTCCACAATGGCGATTCGTATCATTTCCACTCCTCTCTGCAAGGCATTTTCCGTACATATTTTTTCTTTCATTATAATGAATGGGGGGCGGTGCGTCAAGGGCGGGGACAGAGAAAAGGGTTCCTGATCTGCCGCTTGCAGAGCGGGCCTTTGTCGGGTATAATATGGCTCGGCGCAAAAAAACGCGCCCCGAAAGTTCAGGGCGCAGTCTGTGCAGACGCTGCGCTGCACAAAGGGAGAATGAAGTCAAACGGCCTTGGGGCCGCCCGCCGCACCGCTGGCGCGGCGGCGCATTGGATGAGCTGCAAGAATAGAATACCAGAACTTTTTCTCCCTGTCAAACACTACTTTTGTCAAAAAGGAGCGAATTATGCTGATTTTTAACGCAAATGTCCATCCAATGGACAAAAAAGTGATCGAGAACGGATTTGTCCGGCTGGAGGGCGGCAAGGTGGCCGCCCTGGGTCCCATGGAGGACTGCCCGCCCGTTGCCCCCGGCGACGTGGACGCCCAGGGGGGCCAGCTCTACCCCGGCTGGGTAGATGCCCACTGTCACCTGGGGCTGCTGGCCGACGGCCAGACCTACGACCAGGACGACTGCAACGAGGAGAGCGACCCCGTAACCCCCCACCTGCGGGCCATTGACGCCCTCTATCCCCTGGACAACTGCTTCCGGGAGGCCAGGGAGGGGGGCGTGACCACGGTGCTCACCGGCCCCGGCAGCGCCAACGCCATTGGCGGACAGTTTGCCGCCGTCAAGACCGCCGGGCGCTGGATCGACGACATGGTGGTCAAGGCCCCGGTGGCGATGAAATTCGCCCTGGGGGAGAACCCCAAGGGGGTCTACAGCGAGAAAAAGGAAAGCCCCATGACCCGCATGGCCACCGCCGCCCTGATTCGGGAAAACCTGGCCCAGGCGGCGGAGTACCTGCGGAAAAAGCAGGCAGCGGCAGAGGACGAGGACAAGGACCCGCCCGACTTCGACGCCAAGCTGGAGGCCCTGGTTCCGGTGCTGGAGAAAAAGCTCCCCGCCCACTTCCACGCCCACCGGGCCGACGACATCGCCACCGCCGTCCGCATCGCCAAGGAGTTTGACCTGGATTTCGTCATCATCCACGGCACAGAGGGCCATTTGGTGGCCGACCTGCTGGCGGCGGAGGGCGTTCGCGTGGTGACCGGCCCTATCATTGGGGACCGGAGCAAGCCGGAATTGTCCCACCAGACCCTGGGCAACACGGCGGCCCTGGCGAAGGCCGGGGTCAAGGTGGCCATCTGCACCGACCACCCGGAGAACCCGGTGCAGTACCTGCCCCTGGCGGCGGCGCTGGCCGCCAAAAACGGCCTGGATCCGGAGCTGGCCCTGCGGGCCATCTCTATCGACGCGGCGGAAATCGCCGGCATCGCCGACCGGGTGGGGTCCATCACGCCGGGCAAAGACGCCGATCTGGTGCTGTACAGCGGCCACCCCTTCGATTTGCAGTCCCAGATCACGGGGGTGTGGATCGACGGCGTGCAGGTGAAGGGGTAACCCCCTCTTCCCTTCTGCGCCAAAAGCAAACAGAAGGAGACAAAAAAGAAGTGACCCAATCCATTCAACCTCTGGATCGGGTCACTTCTGTTCTATTTTGAAATCCAAACGCATATCGCTTATCCCTCACTTTCTTTTGATTTTTGCTGCGGACACCTTTGCCCGCGCATTTGTGAAACGCCAATCTCAATATCGGTATCATCCGAGTGTCCTGCGGATGCAGAATAGGGGGAAGGCTGAGGTAACGGGTCAGCTGCCGGGCCTCCACGAATGGGTGGAAGCTGTCGTTCGGTTTTGATTTTGGCTTTTCTTTTTGCTGAAATAAATATACCACAGCCGCCCTGAAGTGCCCCCTGTCAAGTAGACAGTGAAAAAACGAAAGAAGATTTGCTT
>JAJQAS010000136.1 GCA_021203685.1 Clostridiales bacterium
TGCGCAAAATCTGCTCGCCCAGCCATCCAAGGCCATTTAATCAGAGCTTCCCTAATATTTTTGCTGTTCGCTTTCGCTTGGCAGTACCTGGCTAACAGCTAATAGCTAACAGCTAACAACTATTACAGCGTCCGCAGCACCGCGCCCTTATCGGCGGAGGTAACCAGGGAGGCGTACCGGGCCAGGTAGCCGGTCTTGACCTTCGGCTCCGGGCAGACCCAGGCGGCCTTCCGGGCGGCCAGCACGTCGTCGGGCACGTCCAGAGAGATGGTGTGGGCAGGGATGTCGATGGAGATGATGTCGCCCTCCTCCACCAGGCCGATCATGCCGCCTGCGGCGGCTTCGGGGGAAACGTGGCCGATGGACGCGCCGCGGGTCGCGCCGGAGAAGCGCCCGTCGGTGATGAGGGCCACGGACTCACCCAGGCCCATGCCGCAAATGGCGGAGGTGGGGTTGAGCATTTCCCGCATACCGGGGCCGCCCTTGGGGCCTTCGTAGCGGATGACCACCACGTCGCCGGGCTTGATGCCACCGGCGTAGATGACGGCAATGGCGTCCTCCTCGCTGTCAAAGACCCGGGCGGGGCCGCTGTGCCGCAGCATCTCCGGGGCCACGGCGGCCTGCTTGACCACGCAGCCGTCGGGGGCCAGGTTGCCAAAGAGGACGGCGATGCCGCCGGTCTGCATAAACGGGTCGTCCATGGGCCGGATGATCTCCGGGTCGCGGTTGACGGCATTGGCGATGTTCTCGCCCACGGTCTTGCCGGTGCAGGTGATGATGTCGGTTTTCAGCAGACCCGCGTCGGCCAGCTCCTTCATGACGGCGTAAACGCCGCCCGCCTGCTCCAGGTCCTCCATATAGGTGAACCCGGCGGGGGCCAGGTGGCACAGGTTGGGGGTGACGGCGGCGATCTCGTTGGACATATTCAGGTCCAGCTCAATGCCGCACTCGTGGGCGATGGCGGGCAGGTGGAGCATGGTGTTGGTGGAGCAGCCCAGGGCCATGTCCACCGTCTCGGCGTTGTGGAAGGCGTCGGCGGTCATGATGTCCCGGGGGCGGATGTTCTGCCGCAGCAGCTCCATCACCTGCATACCGGCCTTCTTGGCCAGGCGCAGCCGGGCGGAGTAGGGGGCGGGGATGGTGCCGTTGCCCCGCAGACCCATGCCAATGGCCTCGGTCAGGCAGTTCATGGAGTTGGCGGTGTACATACCGGAGCAGGAGCCGCAGGAGGGGCAGGCATTTTCGATATACTCCTCCACGCCCTCCTCGTCCAGCTTGCCGGCGTGGTACTCGCCCACCGCCTCGAACATATGGCTCAGGCAGGTGCGGCGGCCGTCGTTCATCTTACCGGCCAGCATGGGGCCGCCGGAGACGAAGATGGTGGGGATGTTGATGCGGGCGGCGGCCATCAGCAGGCCGGGGACGTTTTTGTCGCAGTTGGGGATCATCACCAGCGCGTCGAACTGGTGAGCGATGGCCATGCACTCGGTGGAGTCGGCGATCAGGTCACGGGTGACCAGGGAGTATTTCATCCCGATGTGGCCCATGGCGATGCCGTCGCAGACGGCGATGGCCGGGAACTCGATGGGGGTGCCGCCAGCCATGCGGACGCCGGCCTTGACCGCCTCGGTGATCTTGTCGATGTTCATATGGCCGGGGACGATCTCGTTATAGGAGCTGACAACGCCCACCAGCGGGCGGTCTGTCTCCTCTTTGGTGAAGCCCAGAGCCGCGAAGAGGGAGCGGTTGGGGGCGCGGTCCACGCCCTGGGTGACGTTGGCGGATTTGAGAGCCATAGGGGATTCCTCCTTTAAATGCAAATGTGTATAAGAAAAGGGGCAGGCAGAATCTGCCTGCCCCCAGGATTTCACAATCAGGGAATTTACTTGGAAGCGGCGTCCAGAGAGGCGTCACTGGAGGAAGCCTCGTCCTTCCACAGCATGTTGTCCCGCAGGGCCTTGCCCACGGTCTCCATGGGGTGCTTGGCCAGGGCGGCGCGCTTGGAGTTGAAGAAGGTGCGGCCATTCTTGTTCTCAGCGATCCACTTGCCGGCGAAGGTGCCGTCCTGGATGTCGGAGAGGACAGCCCGCATGTTGGCCTTGATCTGGTCGTGGGGCAGCACACGGGGGCCGGAGACGTACTCGCCGTACTCAGCGGTGTCGGAGATGGAGTAGTTCATACCAGCCACACCGGCCTTGTTGACCAGGTCGATGATGAGCTTCATCTCGTGCATACACTCAAAGTAGGCGTTTTCGGGGGCATAACCGGCCTCGCACAGCACCTCGAAGCCGCACTGCATCAGGTCCACGACGCCGCCGCACAGGACGGTCTGCTCACCGAACAGGTCGGTCTCGGTCTCGATGTCCATAGTGGTCTCCATGATGCCCGCACGGGCGCCGCCGATACCGGCGATATAGGCCAGAGCGATGTTGCGGCAGTTGCCGGTGGCGTCCTGCTCCACGGCGATCAGGCAGGGTACGCCCTTGCCCTCCACATAGGTGCCGCGGACGGTGTGGCCGGGGCCTTTGGGGGCGGCCATGAACACGTCCACATCGGCGGGGGGCACGATCTGCTTGTAGCGGATGTTGAAGCCGTGGGCGAAGGCGATGGCGTTGCCCGGCTCCAGGTTGTCCTTGACGGACTCGGCGTAGATCTGGGCGGCGCGCTCGTCGTTGACCAGCATCATGACGATGTCGGCCTTCTTGGCGGCCTCGGCCACGGTGTAGACCTCAAAGCCGTCCTTGGTGGCCTTGTCCCAGCTCTTGCCGTGGCGCAGACCGATGATGACGTTGCAGCCGGAATCCCGCAGGTTCTGGGCGTGGGCGTGGCCCTGGGAGCCGTAGCCCACCACGGCGATGACCTTGCCGTCCAGATAGGACAGGTCGCAGTCAGAGGCGTAGTACATTTTTGCGTTCATGTCATAACATGAGTTTGCCATAATCAAATTCTCCTTTTACTTTTGTTTCATCGTTGAGAGTATATTGCCCTCTCTCCAGAGCCACCATGCCGGTGCGGACCAGTTCCAGGATGCCAAATTCCTGGAGCAGGCCCTCGATGGCGCTGCCTTTCGACTCGGTGCCGATGATCGCCATGGTGATAGACCCCAGAGAGACGTCGATGATGGAAGCGCGGAAGATGTTCGCAATCTGAATGACCTCGTTGCGAATTTCCCGGGACTCTGCCTTGACCTTGATGAGCAGCAGCTCCCGGCGGATGGAGTGCGCGGGCTCCAGCCGCTTGACGGAGCGGACGGGGAACAGCTTGGAGAGCTGGTTCATGATCTGCTTGGTTTGCAGCTCGTCCGCAATGACCTCGATGGTGATACGGGAGACCTCCGGGCTGTCGGTGGTGCCCACAGCCAGAGACTCGATGTTATACCCCTTCCGGGAGAACAGGCGGGAGACCTGGCTGAGCACGCCGGCGTAGTTGTCCACCAGCACGGACAGGGTCTGTCGGGTGGGGTGAGTGGTAGTATTCGGCATGAAAGTTCCCTCCTTAATCCAACAGGAAATTGGTCACGGGACTGGTGCCGCCCACCATGGGGTGGACCATCTCGTCGATGTCCAGCATGGCATCGATGACGGCGGCGTGGCCGGAGTCCAGCGCCTTCTGGAACGCCTCCTCGAACTCGGTCACGTTGGTGACCCGGTAGCCGGGGATGCCGTAGGCCTCCGCCAGCTTGACGAAGTCGGGGCCGCGGTCCAAGGTGGTCTGACTGTAGCGCTGGCCGTAAATCAGGGTCTGCCACTGGCGGACCATGCCCAGGGTGTGGTTGTCGAAGATGATGGTGATGACCGGGATGTCGTAGTGCTGAACGGTGGACATCTCGTGGCAGTTCATGCGGAAGCAGCCGTCGCCGGTGCAGTGGACCACCACCTGGTCGGGGTTGCCCAGCTTGGCGCCGTAGGCCGCGCCATAGCCAAAGCCCATGGTGCCGAAGCCGCCGGAGGTCAGCAGCTGGCCGGGCCGGTTGAAGTGGAAATACTGGCAGGCCCACATCTGATGCTGGCCCACGTCGGTGGCGAGGATAACGTCTTTCCCGGCCAGCTTGGCCACGCTCTCCAAAATCTCGTGGGGCAGCAGCTTGTCGTCGCTGTGCTCCAGCGGCGGCTCCTTCAGGGAGAGGATGGCTTTCCGCCAGGCGGAGAAGTCGTACTCCTGGAGCATGATGCGCTCGTTCAGCAGCTCCAGCACCCGGCAGGCGTCGCCGATGATGTGGTGGCTGGTGAGAACGTTCTTGTCGATCTCCGCCCGGTCGATGTCGATCTGCACCACGCAGGCGTTGGGAGCGAAGGTGTTCACATCGCAGGTGACCCGGTCAGAAAACCGGCAGCCGATGGCGATGAGCATATCGCAGTCGTGGCTGGCGATGTTGGAGGCGTGGTTGCCGTGCATACCGATCATGCCGGTGAACAGGGGGTGGTCCCCCGGACACGCGCCGCCGCCCATAACGGTGGAGGCCACCGGCGCGCCCAGCTTCTCGATGAACTTGCGGAACTGGGGCACCGCGCCCTTGCTGCGGATGACGCCGCCGCCCACCAGCACCAGGGGGCGCTTGCAGTCGCTCAGCAGCTCCACCAGCATATTTACGTCGTCGTGATCCGGCTCCACGGCGGTCAGCTCGTGGCTCTCCCGGGCCAGCAGGCGGCCCAGCTTGCCGTGGCGGTGGTGCTCGGACAGGGGCAGCGGGGTGTACTCAACCATATCATAGGTGACATTCTTCAAAATGTCAATGAGAACCGGGCCGGGCCGTCCGCTGCGGGCGATGGCAAAGGCCTCCCGGATGACATCGGCCAGCTCGTTGGCGTTCCGCACCAGGTAGTTGCACTTGGTAATGGGCATGGTGATACCGGTAATGTCCACCTCCTGGAAGGAGTCCTTGCCGATGAGGTTCTCGCCCACGTTGACGGTGATGAACACCACGGGGGAGGAGTCCATATAGGCGGTGGCGATGCCGGTGACCAGGTTGGTGGCGCCGGGGCCGGAGGTGGCGAAGCAGACGCCCACCTTGCCGGTGCTGCGGGCGTAGCCGTCCGCCGCGTGAGACGCACCCTGTTCGTGGGTGGTCAGGATGTGGCGGATCTTTTTGCTGTAGCCATGCAGCTCAAATTCGTCGTAGATGTTGAGAATGGTACCGCCAGGGTAGCCGAAGACAGTATCGACGCCCTGTTCCAGCAGACACTCCATCACGACCTGAGATGCTGTCATTTTCATAGATGGGTTACCTCCAAACGTATGTATTGTGGGACAGGCGGCGGCAGCGCTCTCACTCTGCCCGCCGTCGGTTCCGGCGCAAGATGAGAGCCTTTGCGCGCCGGAGGGGGTTCAGTCACGGGAAAGGGCAGGAAAAAAGCCCCGTCCCGCCATAGGACGAAGCTGAAACTCCGTGGTACCACCTAAATTCATGAAACTGCACTTCCAGAGCACTCCCATGCACTCGTTCCCTGGTAACGGAGGGGGACCGTCCTCGCTTACTGGGCCGGAAAACCGGAGGTTGGGCGGGGCCGCTCGTGGGTGACTTCCAGACGGGACCTTGGAAGCGCTTGCAGCAAAACGCGCTCTCTCTGTGCCGCGGTGCAGGTCTGACTTTCCCAGTCGCTGCGTTTGAACGTGCTTATAATCATATCAGCGAGCGGCGGTTTTGTCAAGCGTTTCGATTCAAAATCAGGGGGATTTTCCGCCGATTTTACAAAAAACATCGGGTCGGTGTGCTACACATTGACAAAACTCCGGAATTTGAGCAACAGATTGTTGCCTTGACTTTAGCGGCAAAAAGCGGTAAAGTGGGGGTTGCCGCGTTGACAAACAGATAAAGAACATATACAATACAAATATCAGGCCGGGCCTTTGCGCCTGCGGATAGGAGAGAATTTCTGCCATGAAAAAAATCGCCTTTGTGGGCCTGGGACTAATCGGCGGCTCCCTGGCCATGGCCTTAAAGGGCTTTGAGGACTGCCAGCGCCTGGGCGTGGTGCGCCGTCAGGCCACGGCGGATTACGCCCTGTCCCACGACGTAGTGGACGCCGTCACCCTGGACCCGGCGGAAGCTCTGCCCCAGGCGGACGTGACCGTTTTGTGCATGGACCCCCGGCAGATCGTGGACTACATGAAGCGCAACCGGGAGCTGTTCCAGCCGGGCAGCCTGGTGGTGGACGTGTGCGGCATCAAGACCGCCATTATGGAGGGGGCCGAGGCCCTGCCGGAGACGGTGGACTTCATCGGCTGTCACCCCATGGCGGGCACGGAGTTTTCCGGCATTGAGCACGCCTTCCCCACCATGTTCCGGGACGCCCACTTCATCATGACCCCCAGGGCCGCCAGCACGCGGTCGCACATCGCCCTGGTTCGCCGGATGGCTCAGTACATCGGCTGCAAGGACATCATCACCACCACCCCGGAGAAGCACGACAGCATCATCGCCTACACCAGCCAGCTGATGCACGTGGTGGCCGCCGCCGTCTGCGACGATGTAGACCTGTTCCAGTGCCGGGGCTTTGAGGGGGGCAGCTTCCGGGACGTGACCCGGGTGGCGGCCCTGGACGTGGATATGTGGACCGAGCTGTTCACCATGAACGCTCCCGCCCTCTCCGAGGTACTGCGGCGGATGGAGGACAACCTCCACGCCTACCGGGTGGCGGTGGAAAACCGGGACGTGGAGCGCATCCACGCCAAGCTGACCTACTCCAGCGAGCGCAAGCGCCGGATGAACCTGCCGGGGCCGGGGCAGTTCACGCTGGACGAGATGGAGATTTCCCGGGACAGTTTGGAACAGTAGGGCAAGGCGCGGTTTTGTGGATGCTGGTTATCCATTTTACTCAGCCTTATGAACATTTTAGCTCTTAGCTTTTAGCTATTAGCTTTGTGGTTCCTGGCGTTACGTGCTGCGCTTGCCGCTGGCATTTCTTTACAAACGGGCGGTTTTACTCCCAGTTTCCTTTTTGTTGTTCGCTTTAGGCTGGCAGCACCTGACTAACAGCTAACAGCTAATGGCTAATAGCTTATCACAACGCGGTCAATTCAAAGAGGTTTCCAGATTATAGATTTATGACCAATTTGTAAAAACATCTGGAAACCCCTCCGTTTTTTCTGTGAAATTTGGGCAATGTCAGCGTTGACGGGGCCGTTCTGAACGGATACAATAGAGGATAGAATGAAGAGGCAAGGAAGCCGTGCGCTTTCCTGCCTTTTCTTTTTTGTTTATCCCAGTGTTTTGAGAGAGGAAATGAGATGGAGAGAATCATCGACCACGCCGGGCGCATCAACGACCAGTTGCAGCGCTACGGCGTCAAGTTTGGCATTTATAAAAACGGGATCTTCCAGGAGCGGCTGTTTCCCTTCGACCCCATCCCCCGTGTCATCACGGCGGCGGAGTTCGACGAGCTGAACCGGGGCCTGGTGCAGCGGGTCAACGCCCTGAACCTGTTCCTTCGGGACGTGTACGGCAAAAAGGAGATCATCCGGGACGGGGTGGTGCCGGAGGACTTCGTGTTCGCCGGTTCCGGCTACCTGCCCCAGTGCGAGGGCATCACGCCCCCCCAAGGGCATTTACAGCCACATCTCCGGCATTGACCTGGTGCAGGCCAAAGACGGGGGCTGGTTCATCCTGGAGGACAACCTGCGCATCCCCTCCGGGGCCAGCTACCCCCTCATCGCCCGGGGGCTGTGCCGCCGGTGCAGCCCGGAGACTTTTCGGGAGAATCCCATCGTGGACAACCGCAACTATGGCGCGCTGCTGAAAGCCGTCATGGACAACGTGAACGTGGGCGGTCTGAACGTGATTTTCACGCCGGGCCGGTACAACGCCGCCTACTTTGAACACAGCTACCTGGCCGAGCAGACCGGCTCAGTGCTGGCCGAGTGCGGCGAGCTGTTCGTGGAGAACAACGTGGTCTACTACCTGGGCACCCGGGGCCGCAAGGAGCGGGTGGGGGCCATCTACCGGCGCATCTCCGACGAGTACCTGGACCCCACCGCCTTCCTGCCGGAGAGCCTCATCGGCATCCCCGGCGTGATGGACGCTTACCGGGCGGGCAACGTGGCCCTTATCAACGCCCCCGGCAACGGCGTGGCCGACGACAAGGGCATTTACTACTTCGTCCCCAAGATGATCGAATACTACCTCCACGAGACCCCCGTCCTCCACAACGCCCCCACCTACCTGCCCTTCTATCAGGAGGACCGGGAGTATGTGCTGGCGAATCTGGAGAAATTAGTGGTCAAGGACGTGGCGGAGGCCGGGGGCTACGGCGTGGTTTTTGGCCGGGACATGGACGAAGCCCAGCTGGAACGGTTCCGGCAGACCATCCGCACCGAACCCCGGCGGTTCATCGCCCAGGAGGTCATCGACTTCAAGGATCTGCCCATCATGGAGGGCGACCAGCGGGTGGAGCGGAAGGCCGACCTGCGGGTGTTCGTCCTCAGCGGCGAGGAAACCATTGTCTGGCCCTCCGGCCTGACCCGCTTCAGCCGCAACCCCGCCAGTTTCGTTGTCAACAGTTCCCAGGGAGGAGGTTTTAAGGACACATGGGTACTCTCTCGCTGAGCAAGGCGGGCCGCCTGTTTTGGCTGGGCCGCTACACCGAACGGGTGTATACATCGCTGAAAAACACCCGCCCCATCTACGACTGCTATGTGGACGGGACAGAATATGATTACGGACAGTATTGTACCGCACTAGGTATCCCTAATGTATATACTTCTACCGAGGATTTCTGCCTGCGTTACCTGGGGGACAGGGGCAATCCCTGCTCCCTGGTGTCGCTGCTGTACGCCGCCTATGACAACGCCATCGTCCTGCGGGACACCATCGGCACCGACACGTTCAGCTACATCCAGCTGGCCTGCAACGCCATGGAAAAGGCGCTGGTCAGCACCCACCCGGAGATGGAACTGCAATGGGTGATGGACGACATCATGGCCTTCCGGGGCAGCGCGGAGTACAGCCTGATGGACGAGAGCAGCCGCACCATCCTGCGCACCGGGGCCAACCTGGAGCGGCTGGACCTGTACCTGCGGCTGGACTATCCCCCCGACGTGTGCCGGGTGGAGTGCGAGCGGCTCATCAACCGGGTGTATAAGATCCCGCTGACGCCCGACCAGACCAACCTGGGTCTGCTCATCGACTCCGTGCTGGACGAGACCAAGCCGGAGCTGCCCCCCTTCGAGCTGCTGCGCTGCGTGGAGGGGCTGTTCCCCGAAGTCTAAACCAATTTGCAATGTGCAATTAGCAATTAGCAATGAATGGGGTATCAATCGCACCACGCTGTCCTTTTGGTTTCTCGCTTCGGACTCTTTTATACGTACATTTGTATGTGCAAACGCGCAGCCCAAAAAGAACGCCTACGTTCGGATTTGGGTCATTGCACATAGCACATTGCTAATTGCTAATTGAATTGATCTGCGCCAACGGTGCCGCAGCCGCTCCCCTGCGCTGCCCGTCGGCGCACAGAAGGAGACGGTTCCCTTGAGACGCTATCACTACGAATTTACCACCACCTTGGACTTCACCGCCCCCGTGACCCGGCATTATGTGGTCCTCCGCTGCCTGCCGGGGTCAGACCCGGCCCAGCGGGTGGTGCGCTGCGGCGTGACTGCCAACCCCCAGCTCTCCCTCTATTGCAGCCGGGACGGGTTCGGAAACCGGCTGCTGTCCGGCAGCTATGCCCCCGCCCACGACCATTTCTCCTATCGGGCGGCGGGCATCGTGGAAAACGACAGTACCCAAATCCCCCGGTGCCAGGCTCACCCCATGTACCGCCATCCGGGCCTGCTGACCCGGCCGGACGCGGCTCTGCTGGACTTCGCCGCTGCGCAGAACACCGCCGACCCGGAGGAACTGGCCGCCGCCGTCCACGCCCACTTCCAATACACCCCCGGCGTGACCGGCCCCGCCACCACCGCGGCGGAGAGCTTCCGGCTGGGACAGGGCGTCTGCCAGGACTACGCCCAAAATCTGCTGGTGCTTTGCCGTTTAAAGGGCCTCGCCGCCCGGTACTGCATGGGCATCACCGAGGGGGAGGGCGTCACCCACGCCTGGGTGGAGTTCCACCGGAACGGCCAGTGGCTGGGGCTGGACCCCACCCGCGCCTGCCGGGCGGACGAGACCTATCTCCGCTTCGCCGTGGGGCGGGACGCCCAGGACTGCCCCGTGGATCGGGGCATCTTTCAGGGCGTCACCGGTCAGACGGAAATGGTGCTGGCCTCCATGCACCAGGAATGACCAAACTCCCCCTCGCCGGGTGAAAGGCCGCGCCTTTCCCCGGCGTCATGTGCTGTTTGGGGCGATTTTGCCCTTGACGAGCGAAGAAAGATGAGAGATAATGATTTTATATTGCCGTACAAGCTGTTTGCAAGAGGGTTCGCCTCTTTTTTTATGATTTAAGACGCAAGAATTTTGACGCAAAGGAGCATCACCCATGACACAGACGGTCGTTTCCGTCCAGCTGCCCGTGCAGGAGTCGTTGGAGATCCAGAAAAACCACATCACCCCCGCCCCTGAGCGGGACAGCGGCAAACGCATTTGCATTGTCACCGGCGTCCACGGCGACGAGCTGGAGGGCCAATACCTGGCCTACCGGCTGAACCGGGCGCTGGCCGCCCACCCGGAGCTGCTCACCGCCACGGTGGACATCTACCCCGCCATCAACCCCCTGGGCATCAACTCCATCACAAGGGGCATTCCCCTCTTTGACCTGGACATGAACCGGGTCTTCCCCGGCGACCCCAACGGGGCCATGGTGGAGCACGTGGCCTGCGAGGTGGTGGAGGACATCAAGGGGGCGGACATCGCCATCGACGTTCACGCCAGCAACATCTTCCTCACCGAGCTGCCCCAGGTGCGCATCTCCGAGGAAACTGCCCCCCGGCTGGTGCCTCTGGCCCGTGAGCTGAACATCGACTTTATCTGGGTCCATGCCGCCGCCACGGTGCTGGAATCCACCCTGGCCCACTCCCTGAACAGCGCCGGGACCGACTGCCTGGTGGTGGAGATGGGCGTGGGGATGCGCCTGACCCGCAGCTATGGCGACCAGCTGCTGGACGGCATTCTGAACCTGATGCGCACCCAGGGGATGTGGCTGGGCGAGACCCCCGCTCCCCGCAAGCCCATCATCGGCCGGGACGAGGTGGCGTTTCTGAACGCCGGAGCCGCCGGTATCTTCATCCCCGAGGTGCGGCACAACCATATGGTGGAAAAGGGCCAGCTGCTGGGCGTGGTAGCCGACCCCCTGACCGGTCAGGACAAGGAGCTTGTCACCGCGCCGGAGGCGGGGCTGCTGTTCACCCTGCGGGACTACCCCGTGGTCTACCCCGGCAGTCTGCTGGGCCGCATTTTGACGGGAGGGTTTGAACGATGAAGCAGGAGACGCTTTTCACCCTGGACACCCCCTATCGCCAGAGTCTGGCAGTGACCGGATTCCGCTTCGGGCAAGGCTCCAAGTCCTGCGCCATTGTGGGCGCGCTCCGGGGCAACGAGGTACAGCAGATGTACGTCTGCTCCCAGCTGGTGCAGGCCCTGAAAAAGCTGGAGGAACAGGGGGCCATCAACAGCGACCGGGAGATTTTGGTGGTGCCCTCTGTGAACCACTTCTCCATGAACGTGGGCAGCCGGTTCTGGGCCATGGACAACACCGACATCAACCGGATGTTCCCCGGCTACGACCAGGGGGAGACCACCCAGCGCATTGCGGACGCCCTGTTCAAGTCCGTTCAGGATTACGAGTACGGCATCCACTTCGCCAGCTTCTACATCCCCGGCGACTTCGTCCCCCACGTGCGCATTATGCACACCGGCTACGAAAACGCCTCTCTCGCCAACCTGTTCGGCCTGCCCTATGTGGTGGTCCGCAACCCCAAGCCCATCGACACCACCACCCTGAACTACAACTGGCAGATCTGGGGCACCAACGCCTTCTCCGTCTACACCCGGGAGACCGACGCCATCGACCCCGCCAGCGCACAGATGGCGGTCAGCGCGGTGCTGCGCTTCTTGTCCAGAGTTGGGGTGCTGCGCTACCAGTGCCACAACGGCTACATGGCCTCCACCCTCCAGGAGGAGGAGCTGGCCAACGTGCTGACCACCCAGGGGGGCCTGTTCCACCGGCTGAAAGGCCCCGGCGACGTGGTGGAGTACGGCCAGCCCATGGGCCTGGTGCTGGACCCCCTGACCGGGGAGGAAAAGGAACAAATTTTAGCTCCCACCAGCGGTACCATCTTCTTCGCCGCCAAGAACCCCCTCATCACCCAACACACCATCGCTTTCCGGGTCATCCGGCGGATGCACTGAGGAGAACTTTCATGCCAGAGGTCATTTTAGTGGACTTTCAGGATCGCCCCCTGGGGACGATGGAAAAAATGGAGGCCCACCGCCAGCAGAAGCTCCACCGGGCCTTTTCCGTCTTTCTCTGCCGGGGGGATCAGGTGCTGCTGCAAAAACGGGCCGCCCACAAATACCACTGCGGCGGCCTGTGGACCAACACCTGCTGCTCCCACCCCCAGCCGGGGGAGACGGTGCAGGAGGCCGCCCGCCGCCGCCTGGCGGAGGAACTGGGGATCGCTCATCCCCCCGCGCTGGAGGAAATAGACGTATTTTTCTACCGCTGTCCCTTCCCCAACGGCCTGACGGAGTTCGAGTGCGACCACGTCCTGCTGGGGGAATACGACGGCGCATACTCCCCCGACCGGTCAGAGGTGGAGGCCATGGAGTGGGTCAGCATCCCCCGGCTGGAGGCCGACCTGCTGACGCGCCCGGAGGCGTACACCCCCTGGTTCTTAATTTGCGCACCGAGGGTGTTCGCCGCCCTGCGCCGGAGGACTAAACTGTGAAGGTACTTTTTTTGGACATCGACGGGGTGCTCATCTCTGAGCGGAGCTTCTGGCAGGCCCAGCTCTGCCACAAGGAGCAGGCGGTGCTGGATAAACGGGCGCTGCTGGCGCTGAAAAAGCTGGTGGAGCAGACCGGAGCCAAAGTGGTCATCACCTCGTCCTGGCGGAACCTGCCGGACGAGCCGCCCTCCCGGCCCTATCTGGACTTGCAGACCCGGCTGGCCCACAACGGTACCCCGGTCTACAGCCAGACCCCCTGTCTGGAGAGCAACACCCTGGACCGCAGCGACGAGATCGCCGCCTGGCTGGAGGAACACCCGACCGAATGGTTCGCCGTCATCGACGACAACGACCGCTTCGCCAACCGCCCGGACATCCGCGCCCGGTGGGTCCCCGTCAACTGCCGGTATGGCCTCTGCATGAAGGACGCGGAAAAGGCCGCGGCACTGCCGTAAGGTCCAAGGCATATTTGCCCCGGACGGGACATACCCTGTACCATCACCCGAGGAGGTACAGGCCATGCCATTTGAACCCAGGGAAACGCCCATGAAGCCCCCGCACCACATCGTCCTGGAGGAGCGGGCCGCGCTGTCCGTCTCCGGCGTGGAGGAGGTGGAGAGCTTCGACGAGAATACCATTTGCCTCTCCACTTGTCAGGGGGACCTGGTCATCCGGGGCCAGGAGCTGCACATCGAAAAGCTCAGCCTGGACGGCGGCGACCTGAAGGTGTCGGGCACCATCGACTCCCTCACCTACGAGGAACCCACCGTCCGGGGCGGCCTGCTGGCCCGGCTGCTGCGCTGAGATGGAGGTAGCCGTCACCGCCCAGGCCCTGTCCCTGGCCGGGTCTCTGGCGCTGGGGGCAGCGCTGGGGGTGGTCTACGACCTGTTCCGGGTGCTGCGGGTGCGCGCCCCCCTGCCCGGCCTGAGCGGCGCGCTGGACGTGCTGTTCTGGGCGGTGTCCACCGCCACGCTGTTCGTCTGGTCGGTGGTCTCCGGCGGCGGCGTGGTGCGCATCTACATCGCCCTGGGCCTGCTGGCGGGCTGCTGGGGGTATTTTCGGCTGCTCAGCCGTTATTTCCTGATTTTGGCCTATCGGTTTGCGGACATTTGTGCGTTGATTGCGCACATTTTGCTCACGCCGTTGGGTCTGCTCGGGACTGCCGCAAAAAAAGTGGAAAAAATTTTTGAAAATCCCTTTCATTATGGCCGATCATGGTATAAAATAGAATCACTATGGAAGAACGATAAATTCCGCCGCCACCAGACGGAGGAGGAAGGAGACAAACCGCGTGAAAACCACAAGAGCAAGCCTCATCACCAAGTTCGTGATTTTGATTCTGATCGTGTACCTCTCCATCACCCTCCTGAACGTCAGGAGCCAGCTCCAGGCCGCCAGCGACAACTACGCCGACCTTCAGGCCCAGGTGACCGCCCAGGAGGCGGAAAACGCCGCCCTGGAGGAGCGCCTGGAAAACCAGGACGACCCTGACACCATCCTGGCCATCGCCAAGGAGAAGCTGGGGCTGGTGGAGGAGGGAGAGGTCGTCTTCTACAGCGCCACCGACTGACAGGTGGCAGCCCTTTCAACGAAAAGAGAGAAAAACCGCGGGAGGAAACAAAGCAGGGTATGGAGTTAGAAATTGGAGCCATTTTAGATGGTAAAGTCACCGGCATCACCAAGTTTGGCGCGTTTGTGGCACTGCCCGGAGGGCGTTCCGGGCTGGTCCACATCTCCGAGGTCGCCTATTCTTACGTCAACGATGTCAACGAATTCCTGACAGTCGGCCAGGAGGTCAAAGTCAAGGTCATCGGCATGGAGGGGGACAGCCGCATCAATCTCTCCATCAAGCAGACCCTGCCCCCTCCCCCCGCCAGCAGCGCCCTGCCAACC
>JAJQAS010000162.1 GCA_021203685.1 Clostridiales bacterium
TGACACACCCGCAGCCCTGTATGCTGCCGTTTTTCAGCTCCTTGGTGCTCACGTCCAGCTCCCGTCCGCAGTCGCAGCGGCACCTCCAGACGGTGTACCTGTTTTTCCGCTGGCCGGTGTCGGCCTCCACGGTCAGCATCCCGAAGCGTCTGCCGGGGACGATCTTGTCGATTTTACCTGTCCTTGCCATCTGTCCTTCCCCCCTTTGGTTCGCTGTTGCTCCTGGTTTCCCGCCAACGGGTGCAAAAGCGGAGGCCCGTGTTCGGGCTTCGCCTGCCCTCCTGTGCCGGGGCGTCCCCTCCGGGAACCGCCCCGGGCTGCGGCTCCGCCTGCTCCCTTCCCGCCGCCTGGGGGAAGGGGAGAGGAGCCTGCGGCTCCGCCATGGCCTGTAGGGAATCCAGATATTGCTGAGCGGCGGCCTCCGCGTCCTCAAAGACGTGGTTCAGGCTCAGTGCCGCCTCCGCGATGGAACCGGCCTTTTCCATGCGCAAAAGCCTGTCCTCCAGCTGGCGGCGCAGCCGGTCGTTCTCCGCCCGGAGGGAGCGTTCGTTCTGTTGAAGCGCGTAGATGATCTCAATCAGCTCCGTGCGGTTCATTCCGCGCAGTTCTTTGTCTGCCATAGTCCTATATTCCTGCCTTTTTCATCTTTAATTTCCGGAGGGTATATTGCGCTGGGGCAGGGGATAAAGTGACTGGCATGAGACAAACTAGAGCGGGCGTCCGGACCTCACCAAAATGTGAGATCTGTCCCTTCAGCGGCTGTGGAAGGGGTACTCTCCAAGCATTGTCCTATATGATGACAAGGCTTATAAACGCTGAAATTTCAGGCAATTTCCCCCTGCTGCCGACCACTGGTCTGACCACTGGCGCGGAAGCAGGGCAGCTTGTTGACCTGCGCTTTTTTGGCGTCCATGGAGGGGTGGACATACCGCTGCATGGTGATTTTCACATCGGAGTGACCCATCATCTCGCTGAGGGATTTGATATCCACGCCATTTTCCACGCAGCGGGTGGCGAAGGTGTGGCGCAGGGTGTGGAAGGTGTGGCCCGCTACCCCGGCCCGGCGCAGCAGCCGCTTGTAGCGGTCCAGGCAGACCCGCGGCTCCATATAGTGGAGGTTGCCTGTGATGACGTAGCACTCCCCGGGGCGGCGGCGCTTCATGAGGTACTGAAAGACCGGCGAGGGCAGCGGGATGGTGCGCAGAGAGCGGTCTGTTTTGGGGACGCCGATGACCACCTTCGTCTTGCCGTCGGACTGCCCGTCCAGCGCCGGGATGCGGTAGACGGTCCGGTTGACGGTGATGGTGCCGTTTTTGTAGTCGAAGTCCTGCCATTGCAGCCCGCACACCTCGCCGATGCGGAGACCACTATATAAGGAGAGCAGCACGGCCAGGCTGAACGGCTCGTCCTCCTCCAGCGCCTGGTGTTCCAGCAATTCCTGCTCCTGGAGGGTGAGGACGCTGGCGTCCGGCTGCCGCCTTGTCACCGGCGGGCACTCCGGCAGCGCGCTGATGACCCCCTGCTTTTTGGCGTACCGCAAAATCTGCATCAGAACGACCTTCATGTCCGAAAGGGTCTTGTCCGAGAGCGCGCCGCCGTCCAGCCGCCCGCTGGCCTTTTTGCGCTCCAGGAACGCAGTCAGCACGTCGTCGGTGATGGCGCTGACCGGCATTGCGCCCAGCGAGGGGAGGAGGTGCTTTTCGGTTATCAAGGTGTAACAGGCCATGGTGGACTCCTTGACCACTGATTTCTTGGCGGCCAGCCATCCGTCCACCTCATCCCGGAACAGCACGGCCTCTGCGCCGCCTTCCGCAGCGACAAGAGACGACATTTTTTTCGATTCCGCCGTTCGCTCCGCCAAATAGGCCCGTTTCTTTTGCTTCACCTCCTGATAGGACCGCCCATAGAAGTATTTGTAGTTGGTTTTTCCGTCGGCCGGTCTGCCCTGAATCACCCGGGCTTCCCACCTTCCGTCGTCTCTTCTGCGGATGTTTTCTCCTCGTCTGCCCATTTTTTTAACCTTGCTTTCTGGCTTGACGGGTGGCCAGGGTCGCTGACCACGATTTTGACCACTTCCCCCTTGGATTCTCTCGTCATTTCACCGCCCGACGCTGAAAGTGGCCGTTTCGATTGCGCAAAAAATGGCAAACAGCCAATTGACACCGGCGGCAAAAGGGAGTATACTATTCCCAACTGAAAGGTCGTATGGGGGAAATGTGATAGCTTTACTTAACACACTAAGCTCGCATAGGACAATGCTTAAGGAAAAAGTTCGGGAATTTGGATGGGTTCTCTTCTATATTGCTGTTTCGCCGTACAATTTAACCTAAAATTTTGCAAAAAAAAGTGCCCCAGCGGGCCGTCACAAATTGGTGGCAGCCCGCTGGGGCTTTGTTGGTCATGTTGTTCGAAACGGTCAAACAGGGCCAATACACGATATATTTTAAGATGTGATATTAGGACATTGAGATACGATTTGGCAAGACGCCGCCGGGGGGTCGGGGATGGGGGCAGAGTTTCTTTTTATGCCTCCCCCAGCGCCGGGAACCGCGCCTGCACCGCCTGCTCCAACCGCTCCAGCGCCTGCTCCAGCACCCACCGGGGACAGGCCAGGTTCAGCCGCTCGAAGCCCTCGCCCTCTGGGCCGAAGAGATACCCCTCGTCGCAGAACCACCGGGCCTCCTGCTGCATGAACCGCTCCAGCGCCTTTTTGTCCAGGCCCAGTGCCCGGCAGTCGATCCACATTAAATAGGTGCCCTCCAGCTGGAAGGGCTTGAGGCAGGGCAGCTTTTGGGCCAGGAAGTCTTCCGCCAGCTGGCGGTTGCCGTCCAGGTGGAGCAGCAGCGCGTCCAGCCAGCCCTCGCACTGGTCATAGGCCAGCTGACAGGCCTGGTACCCCAGGGCGTTCAGGCTGTGAAAGCCCATGTCCCGGCGCAGCCGCTCCCGCACCGCCCGGTTGGGCACCAGCAGGTTCGAGGCGTGCATCCCCGCCAGATTGAAGGTCTTGCTGGGGGCGGTGCAGATGACGCAGTTGTCCAGCCAGGGCTGGGGCAGGCTGCCCATAGAGGTGTGCCGGTACCCCGGCAAAATCAGGTCGAAGTGAATTTCGTCAGAGATGATGAACACGTTCTGTTCCAGGCAAATCTGGGCGATGCGCTTCAGCTCCTCCCGGCTCCACACCCGGCCCACCGGGTTGTGAGGGCTGCACAAAATCAGCAGCTTGACCTCCGGCAGGGCAGCTTTGGCGGCGAAGTCGGCAAAGTCGATCTCATACCGGTCCCCCACGGGCGCCAGTTGGGTTTTCACCAGCTTGCGCCCGTTGTTCTCCACGGCGGAGTAGAAGGGATAGTACACCGGCGTCATAATCAGCACGCTGTCCCCCGGCCGGGTGCAGGTGCGCACCAGCTGGTTCAGGGCGGGCACCACCCCCGCGAAGGGGATGATCCAATCCTGCTCCGGGCGGAACCCGTGGCGGCGCTCCATCCAGCACTGGACGCTGGCGAAGTAGTCCTCGGTGGGACCGGTATAGCCCAAAATGGCATTGTTCAGGTACTCTTTCAGCCCCTCAGCGATTTGGGGCGGGTTTTTCAGCTCCATGTCCGCCACGGAAAACGGCGCGATGCCCTCCGGCTGGTCGCCCATCTGGTCCCACTTGAAGGAGCCGGTGTTTTTCCGGCTGACCAGCGTGTGGAAGTCATACTCTTCTTTGGATTCCAGAGGGAGCCAGTCCCCGATGACATGTTTGATTTGGCTGTCCCAGAAGTCCCACTCGTGGCCGCCGGGGGCGGTCTCGAAGGTGACCTCCACCCCCAGCTGCCGCAGTTCCTCCACAAAAGCCCGGCTGTTGGGCAGCAGCCCGTCCTGCTCCCCGCAGGAGACGTAGAGGGCGGGCAGCTGCTCCGCCCGCTCCACGGCCTGCCGAGCCAGCCAGAGGGGGTTCTCGTCGCTGTCCATGGCCTGGTCCAGGTCGCCGAAGCAGCTCTCCGCATAGGCCCGGTCGGTCATAATGCCCGGCTCGTAGCCCTTGCGGCGGTTGTCCTCCAGCACCAGGGCGGAGGAAAAGGCGGCGATGGCGGAGAAGGTCTCCCGGTACTTCAGTCCGGTGCGCAGCGCGCCGTAGCCCCCCATGGAGAGGCCGCCGATAAAGGTGTCCTCCCGCCGCCGGGAGAGGGGGAACATCTTCCGAGTCTGCTCCACCAGCTCCCGGCCCACGAAGTCCCCGTAAAAGGCGTAGGACGCGGCGTGGTCCAGGTAGAAGCCGTTCTCTCCGGCGGGCATCACCACCGCCAGGTCATGCTCCTCGGCGTACCGCCGGATGCAGCTGTTGGTGGGCCAGCTCATGTTGTCGCCAAAAATGCCGTGGAGCAGGTAGAGGGTCTGGTAAGGCCGCCCGTGGCGGTCGGGCGCGCCGTCCCAGGCGCGCTTGTCCGTGGGGAGGATGACCGTCACCGGCACCACCCGGGCCAGACTGTTGGAAAAGAAATTGGTTTGAATCAGTGCCATATTGTCCTCCTGTTATAGAAAGTGCCATTGCTTAGTTCCAGTCCCCGTCGTCGCCCCGCCCGTCGGAGTAGGCGGAGATCTTATGGAACAGCTTCGAGACAAAGGACTGTTTTTCGCCGGTTTCCCCTCGGTCTTTGGCCGCCTTACGGGCCTCCCTGCGCTGCCGCCGCTCCTCCTGGCGCGCCGTCTCCTCAGTCTCCTGCTGGGAAGAAGCCCCCTCATCCGGTTGCCGCTGCCCGGTCTCCTGCGGGGAAGAAGCGGCCTCGTTCGTTTGCTGCGGCTTCCGTTCCCGTGGGGGAGGGGATGCCTCCTCCGGCTCCTGAGGGGCGGGCGAGTTCGTCTCGCCGCTGCCGGACGAGCGGGGAGCGCGGCTCTTTTTTTTGCGGGAGGCGGAGCGGCTCAGCAGCAGGCCGAACAGGCCGCCGCAGACGCCGCCCAGGATGTG
This sequence comes from Clostridiales bacterium, assembly GCA_021203685.1. GTDB lineage: Bacteria > Bacillota > Clostridia > Oscillospirales > Oscillospiraceae > Onthomonas. The sequence goes on from JAJQAS010000162.1 coordinate 4,949, forward strand.
GCTCAGCTGGGAGATGCTGTCCTGGGCCACGAGTCCGCTGTAGACCTCCTGCCCCAGGTAGAGAATGACGATGAGCACCATGGTCAGGGGGATCTTGCCGTCCTCCATCCGCACCATGGAAGAGAGGATGACCAGCATAAACACCACGCCGCTGGCCCCCAGCAGGGCCACGTTGGGGAAGAGGGCGAGGTTCGCCAGACCGGTGACCAGCGCAGTGACCAAAATCATGGCCAGCATCCGCAGACTGCCGTACTTTTCCTCGATCATCGGCCCCAGCAGCAGGAACAGCATCATGTTGTTCATGTAGTGGCTGACGCTGGCGTGGCCCAGCACATGGCCCAGCAGCCGCACATAGGTCAGCGGGTTTTTGGGCGAGGAGCGGTAGACGCAGAAAAGCAGCTGGGTGCTTTTCCCCTGGGTGGCGAAATCCAGCAGCAGAGCTGCCAGAGAGAGAAAGGTGAAGGTCAACACCACAGGGGCGTTGTACTGAATTTTCCGCAGAAAGCGCATGGCGATCCCTCTTTTTCGATAGAGCTATTTTATACAATACCATATTCGAGCCGTTTTTACAATGGGCAGCGGACGGCGAAACCACCATTTGCGGCCTGTCGAATTTGTAAATTTTCTGATACGATTTCTCGAATCGCACTATACATTCTTCCGGCCCCATGGTATAATACCGATGTTTATGACTGCAATTTTACACACTGGAAGGCTGTCCACTATGTTTCAAATCCTTGTCTATCTCATCGCCGGATTCAGCGCGGGGGTGGTCACCGGCCTGGCCGGGCTGTCCGCCGCCGCCATCATCTCCCCCCTGCTCATCACCCTGCTGGGCTTCCAGGCATTCGAGGCCATCGGCATCTCCCTGGCCTCCGACGTGCTGGCCTCCGGCCTCAGCGCCGTTACCTACGCCAAAAACAGGCACATCGCCATCCGCAGCGGGATGTGGCTGCTGGTGCCCGCCCTGTTCCTGACGGTGGTGGGCTGTCTGGTCAGTTCCAACGTGGACAACGACCTTTTGAGCCTGGTCTCCGTGGCCTTCCCAGTCCTGCTGGGCTTCAACTTCATCCGGGACAAAGGGGAGAAGCCCCTCAACGCCGGCCACTTTCAGGATAACTTCACCAAGCGGGTGCTGTCTATCATCTCCGGCGCCATCGTGGGGGCCATCTGCGGCTTCTCCGGGGCCGGCGGCGGCATGATGATGCTGTTCCTGCTGACCTCCCTGCTGGGCTACGAGCTGAAAACCGCTGTGGGGACCAGCGTGTTCATTATGACGTTCCTGGCTCTGGTGGGGTCGATCTCCCATTTCGCCATGTATGGCTCCGTCCGCTGGGTGCCGCTGGGCATCTGCGCCCTGTCCGCCCTGGTGGGGGCCGGGTTCGCCGCCAAATACGCCAACCGGGCCGACAGCCGCACGCTCCACCGGGTCATCGGCGGCTGCCTGATGATTTTGGGGGTATTTTTGCTGATATTCAAGGTGATTTTGTAACGATAACAGGAAAAATCAAACGCCCGGACCTGAGCGGTCCGGGCGTCTTTGCGTGTCTGGGGGGGCTGTCACCAGTTTCGTTTCCGAATCTCGTCACAGACCCGCTGGCTGTTGTTTTTGTCGATATATTTGTAGAGGGACTTGCGCATCTCGGCGTACTGGGGCTTGAGCCGGAAACCGCCCGCGGCGTATTCCTCCATCAGGGCGAAGAGCTGATCGTTGTTCACCGCCCGGTCGCCGAACAGGTCGTGCTCCAGGTCGATGTAGGCCCCCTGGGTCTCGTTGTACTTGTCCACGTCGAACTGGTAGAAGATGACGGGCTTGGCCTGGTAGAACACATCCCAGCAGACGGAGGAGTAGTCGGTGATGAGCAGACTGCACTCCATCATCAGCCGGTTCAGCGGCTCGGAGCCGAAGGGGATCAGCCGCACCCGGTCGCCGGAGATGGAGAAGTTACCCAGGTACTCCCGGAACTTGGGGTGGATATAGAAGTTCAGGTACAGGTCGTACCGCTGGAGGTAGTCCTCCAGCCGGGCAGAGTTGAGCAGAGCCATGTAGTTCTGGTAGTAGTCGCTGTCGCGGAACACCTGGTCGCTGACCTCCTCCAGCCAGTTCCGCCAGGTGGGCATGATGAGGATGGTGCGCCGGTCCATCCGGGCGGAGCAGTCCTCCAGCACGTCCCACCGGGCCAGGCCGGTGATGATGACCTCCTGGGGCTGGTAACCCAGCTCGTTGACGATGATGTCGTGCTCCATGTCGTTGGAAGTGACGAACAGGCTGACGGCGTTGGTGCCGGAGCTGAAAAACTCCACTTTTTTCAGGGCGATGACCCCGTGCTGGAGGAACACCAGCTTTTTGTTTTTCTCGATATAGGGCTGGATGATGCTCTCCTTGCACCGCCAGGCGTAGGCGTGGGCCTTGGAGTCGCTGGACACCAGCAGCCGGGCCGCCAGCAGGTAGACCATGTGCCTGAGGCTCATAAACTGGATGACGTGGTCCTTGTAGGGCAGCAGGTTCTCCCGGTAGTCGGTGGCCTTTTTGTCGATGACGAAGTAGATGCTCCGCTTGAGCTGCGCCTCCATGTTGTGTTCCATGCAGTGCTGGAAGAAATAGAAACCGTTGTCCTGGGCCATGCAGCAGTATTTTTCGTAGGTCAGCAGGATGCTCTTCTTTTTCAGCTGCCTGCGGAAGAGAAAATAGAGCAGAAAGGCGATGCGCTCCTTGAGCCGGAACAAAAAGCCGCTGTAAGGGGTGCGCTCCTGGCAGACCAGGGCGAAACGGTTGTTCACCGTTCGGTAGAGGAAGAGCTGCTGTTCCCGGTTCAGCACCACGCTGTCCCCCACAAACAGCCGCCGGAGGCCGGATTCCTTCATCAGGTCCGCCTTTGCGCCGGTGCGGATGGAGGCGTGGATGGGCGACCAGAACTGGAAGCCGTCCCGCTCAAAGACAGCACGGATGTCCCAGTAAAGGGGGGTGAAGGTCAGGCGGCGCACGTTGATGCGCACCGTCATCTCATAGAAGTCTCCGCAGTCCCTGAGGGCGGCGCAGGGGAAAAAGTAGTCCTGCCGGTCGGTCTCCAGTTTGTAGCGGTGGGTCAGCGCCACGCCCACCCAGGTCCCGTGGATTTTGGGACATTGCACTTTCAGGGTCAGGCGGCCAAAGAGAAGCCGCCCCTGCTGGGCGCGGCAGGCGAAGGAAGGCATATAGCGCAGGCATTTTCCGCCCACCAGCAGGCACATCCGGCCGTTGTACCGCCGGGTCCAGTGGGGACAGCCCTCCACCGGCTGGCCGGCGAACAGGGTCTCGCCCACCGGGCTGCGTTCCAGGTCGGAGGAAAACCGGAAGGTGGTGGGGAAGGTGCGGGAAGGGTACTCGGTGTGGAGGGGGTCCAGCACCGGGAGGTACCAGAACCGGTTCCCCCGCCGGATGGCCAGCGTGACCAGCCAGTTGACGGAGAGACAGCTCTCCAGCAGGGCTGGGAGGCCGGACAGGTCGGCGGTGACCAGCGTTCCGCCGCCCGGGTTGGGACGGAACGAGACCGGGCACAGGCACTGGAGGGAGGATTTGGCCTTTTCCAGGCACAGCAGGGCCTCGTCCGCGCCGGTCAGGTCCAGGCTGGGCAGCAGCAGGTTCCACTGCCAGTCCCCGCTGGGCTGGGAGAGGGCGGTGACGTAGTATTGCTCCCGCCGCTGGGGGCCGGAGAGATATTCCTCCAGACTGGCGCAGCCGGGGCGCTGGACGCCGGGGTCCTCGGCGGCGAAGTCCAGCACCAGCCGGTGGTCGGCGTTCACAGAAAGGTAGCAGTTTTGGGCCTCCCCCGTGAAAAACGGGCGGGATTCCCACCGGGATTGCAGCTCTGTGGCCAGCTTCGGCTCCGCCAGCCGCACCGGGCAGCGCAGCAGCAGCGTGTCCTCCCGGCGGAACACACAGGTCAGTTCCACCTGGCCGGTCAGCCCCGTCAGGGCGGAGAAGGGGATGCGGCCCTCGATGGTGTGGCTCTTGGAGAAATCCCCCTGTGCCTGGCCGGGGAAGAACAGCGTGGCGGGCCGGTCAGAGCCGGTGTCGTGGAAGGAGAAGCCCTCCGGCTGCTCCATGGTGTCCGGACAGGTGACGGCCAGGCGCATGGCACCGTCCTCCCGGGCAAACGCCGTCAGGCGGCAGGCCAGCTGCTGGTCGCAGCGGTCTTCCGCCGGACACACCGACAGGGAGAGGCTGTACTGCCTGCCCACATAGTGGGGGAGCACCGTGTACGTCACGCCCCGGAGGACGAACGACCCGGCCGGGGGCGCGTACCGCCGCCGATCGTCACAGAAAAAGGTATCCAGCCAGCGGACATAGCTCTTGCCGTCGTACTGTTTGAGGGGGTAGAGGACCACGCCGCTTTTGGTGCGCCGCCCCACGGAAAGGGTCCAGTCCACGTCCCCGCAGGCGGCAAGGGCCTGGTCGAACCCTTCCATCGAAACGGTGAAGCCCTCTGCCGCCGCGTCGATGGGGTGATACCAATACCGGCTGTGGGGCCGGGAGGCGGCCACCAGCACCAGCTGCCCTTCGGGCAGCTTGCCCCGCACCTGCACGCCCAGAACGCCCGGGGTGTCTGTCTGAAAGGCGGCAGACAGATTGCTGATAGTGGAGAGCATGGGGAGATCGGCAGTCATGGGCTGCCAGAGCGTGGGGGAGGATGACATGGCGTTGCGTCCTTTCTATCAAAGATGAGTCCTTCTTGACGGACATTTTATCAGATTTGACGGAAGAGGAAAAGAGGTATTTCGCCCGTTTTCCCGGTGTATTCCCGGTGTAAATTCTCAAATCCTCCGAATCAGCGCCCAGAGGCCCATCATGGCCTCGCTGGGGACAAATTTTGCCGCTGCCCGGTGCAGGGAACAGACCACCCCCGGCGTGGACACAGGCAGACGCAGCTTCGCGTCCCGCAGTGCCAGCCGAACCACGTTCTTTTCTTTGGAGGCCAGGGGGAAGTGGCGGATATAGGAGCTGTCCTTCGTTTTCTGGGCCGTGCCGATGAACTCTGTGTCCCTGATCCAGTAGGGACAGACCGCCGTGACGCTGATGCCCGTCCCCAGCAGTTCCACCCGGAGGGCGCGGCTGTACCGGTAGAGGAAGGCTTTGGAGGCGGCGTAGATGCCCAGATAGGGAAAGGGCTGGAATGCGGCGGTGGAGCAAATTTCCAGCACCCGCGCCCCCTTTTGCATATAGGGCAGCACCAGTTGGGTCATGTCCACCGCCGCCCGGCAGTTTAAGTCGATCATGGCGTCCGCGTCCGCCGGGGCGATGTCCTTCCACGCGCCGATCTTCCCGAAGCCCGCCGCGTTGACCAGCATCCGCACATCGGGCCGCTCCGTTTGCAGCAGTTCTTTCAGCGTCTGGAAGGATGCCTTGTCTGTCAGGTCCAGGGGAACAGGATGGATGGCGGCGGCAGACTGCCCGCACAGGCTTTTCAGCCGCTCCTCCCGCCGGGCGATGACCCAGATCTCATCCAGGGTTTCGCTCTGGTCGATTTGGCGGACAAACTCTCTGCCCAGGCCGCTGGAGGCCCCGGTCACGATTGCGATTTTCATATGCGTTTGCTTCCTCCCGTAGGTTTCGCGTGAAAAGATAGCCTTCTCCTTATTATAATACCACAGTCCGATTCCATTCTCAATCTGAAATCTGCTGTCGTCACCTTGCCGCCCTCCTGCGCATAAAATGGGGAAAACAAGACCCTTTTGGGGAGAACGGAGGAAATCACATGAGCGATGCGCTGGAACGGGCCTTAGACCCGGCGCGGTTTGCGCGGGTGTGGAAGCGGGTGGCCCCGGCAGAGGACGCCTGCCCGGTGGAGGTGGCCCAGCCCAAAGGGTCTGCCTGTCCAAAGAGGGAAACCGTAGCAGGGGAGAGCGGAGCCTATCTGCGGCGGCGAATCGAGGAGGAACTGTGCCGGTGGCGGTGCTGCCAGGGGCTGGCTGCGCTTTGCGGCCGCAGCGCCGCGCTGGGGCGGTTGTCCCATCGGGCCTATCGCCGGGCCAGACGGCTGGCGGCGGCGTTGTTCCTGACCACCGGCGGGTGGTACTTCCCGGCGGGAGTGACGCGGCCCCGGCGGGGGAAGGGACTCCGTTCCGGGCTGCGGGAGCTGTACCGAGGCAGCCAGCGGGCGGAGCGAGAGGACAGACAGGCGGCGGAGAGGTTCTCTGACCCCGCCCTCCGGGCGCTGCTGCTGGCGCTGGCGGAGGAGAGCCGGGAGGAACAGAAGGCGATTTTCCAGCTTCTGAGTGGTAACAAATTTGATTGTCAACCTAATTAAATTTGAGGTTGACAAACTGCCCGGCGTCCTGTATGATAACGGGGAAAAGAACGGGCACAGCCCAAAAGGGAGTTATTACAATGAAACAGAAAACCACTGTCTACCAGCTGACCACCTGCGCGCTGATGGCGGCGCTGATGTGTATTCTTGGCCCCATGTCTATCCCCATCGGGCCCATCCCCATCTCCTTCACCAACCTGGTCCTCTATCTCACCGTCTACCTGCTGAGGGCCAAAGGGGCCACCGTCAGCTACCTGGTCTACATGCTGCTGGGCGCGATGGGAATGCCTGTCTTTTCCGGCTACGCCGGGGGCCTGGCGAAGCTGGCCGGTCCCACCGGCGGCTACCTGGTGGGGTTCCTCTTTATCACCCTGATTTCCGGCATTGTGCTGGAGCGCACCAACGCCCACCCGGTCTGGACCTTCCTGGCCATGGTGGTCAGCACCGCCATCGCCTACGCGCTGGGCACCGCCTGGTATATGTTCCAGACACAGACCCCCCTGTGGTCTGCGCTGGCCGCGTGTGTGTTCCCCTTCATCCCCGCCGACCTGGCCAAAATGGTCGTAGCCACGGGGCTGGGCAAGGCGGTGCGCGCCGCGCTGGAAAAGGCCCAGCTGCTGCCCCAGGCCGGCTGAGCGCGACATTCACCAACTGTCTGTTCCTACACAGTTCACCTCCCCAAAACCCGGCTGCACTTGTTGCAGTCGGGTTTTGCTGTTGTGAAATGTTCCGATAAAAACAATACATAACAGAAAAATATCAAGCCTTGACAAGATAACCTGTAAGTTCTGTGACAAACTGTCAAGCTGCTGCATAAAATGCAACAGCTTATTTCTGTCTTGATTTACCAAAAATGGAACAAAAAAGCAAAACCTTCACTTTTCGTCTTTTTGCCCATTGTTTACAGTTTATTCACATATTCTTTTGTTGAAAAATCCAGAATTTGTCCCGGTTTGCCCCCTTGAAAATTTGAATAAATCTGATAAAATAAGCGTAATCGCCTTTTGGGGCGAGGTTTCACCGCACTTTTGACGAAGGAGAACCAACATGGAACTGACACGCGAAAAGGTCCTGTCCCTGGTGCTCAGGGCATACAGTCCCTGTTACGACATCGCCTACGTGGACGAAAAGGAGGCCCCTATGGTGGCTACCGCCGCCTTCCACGAACACGACACTGGCTATGTGTTGACAAAACGGGCAGCCATGTGGACGGCCGACCGCCACGAATATGTCTATCTGTTCTCCGTGTCACACCTGACTTTGGAACTGTACCAGTCCTGTCTGGCCAAGGCCCGTGAACTGGGGGAGCCGCTGGTGGACCCCGCGCCGGGCCACATGAGCACCAACATCGTGGCGCTGTTCCTCTGCGACTCCGCCGACGAGGACGCCGTCAGGGCGCTCAAAAAGTGCAAAGTCCAAAAATGTTTTCAATTTTCGCTGCGCGGCTGGATGGAGGTACACACGGCCATGGTCGAACTGGGGAAGGATTCCTTCACGGCCAACTTCGCCGGGCGCAACACAGCGAAATTTTTGAAAAACGTGCTGCACCCCAAAGTGCGGCGCAAACCATTTTCCTATCGAAAGAAAGTAAGGAGTGTAGAAAAACCATGAATTCACTGGTACTTCTGATCATCGGCGTCGCCGTTTTGGTCTGCGGCTACATTTTTTACGGCGGCTGGCTGTGCAAGCAGTGGGGCGTGGGTGAGACCGATGAGGAGACTCCCGCGCACACCATGGAAGACGGCGTGGACTACGTCCCGGCCAAAGCCCCCGTACTGATGGGCCATCACTTTTCCTCCATCGCCGGTGCCGGCCCCATCACCGGCCCCATCAACGCCGCTGCGTTTGGCTGGCTGCCTGTCACCCTGTGGGTGCTGGTGGGCGGCATCTTCTTCGGCGGTGTCCATGACTTCGGTGCCCTGTTCGCCTCCGTCCGGCACAAGGGCCAGTCCATCGGTGAGATCATCGCCTCCACTATGGGCCGCCGTGCCAAGCGTCTGTTCCTGATCTTCGCTTACCTGACCCTGATTCTGGTGGTGGCCGCGTTCGCCTCCATCGTGGCGGGCACCTTCGCCGCCACCGTGGACGAGGCCGGCGCCATCGACGTGGCCTCCTCCGCCTCCGCCGCTTCCGTGGCCATGATCTCCATCATGTTCATCGTGGTGGCCATCCTGTTCGGCGTTCTGGTCTATCGCCGTGGCGCTTCCATGGGCGTGTGTACCATCGTTGGCATCATCGCCATCTGCATCTGCATGGGCGTGGGCATGAACTGGCACCCCATCTACCTGACCTCCTCCACCTGGATGATCATCATCGGCATCTACATCGCCGTGGCTTCTGTGGCTCCTGTGTGGATCCTGCTCCAGCCCCGTGACTACCTGTCCTCCTTCCTGCTGTACGCCATGCTGGCGGTGGCTCTGGTGGGCGTCGTCGGCGCGCATCCCTCCATGGACGCCATGCCCGCCTTCGGCGGCTTCAACGTGAACGGCTCCTATCTGTTCCCCGTTCTGTTCACCACCGTGGCCTGCGGCGCCATTTCCGGCTTCCACTCCCTGGTCTCCTCCGGCACCACCTCCAAGCAGCTGGACAAAGAGACCGACGCCAAGCCCATCGCCTACGGCGGTATGCTGCTGGAGTGCGTGCTGGCCATCCTGACCCTGTGCGCTGTGGCCTATTCCTACAAGATCAACGGCGGCAGCCTGGACGGTCTGGGCGCGGTCGCCATCTTCGCCGGCGGCATCTCCAAGATGGTCGCCACCATCCCCGGCCTGGCTGGGGCCGAGGGCATCCTCTACAAGCTGCTGAGCCTGGCCTACTCCGCCTTCTGCCTGACCTCTCTGGACACCGCCACCCGTCTGGCCCGCTTCATGTTCCAGGAGCTGTGGGTCGATGAGGGCGAAGAGCCCACCGGCTACAAGGCCGTCCTCTCCAACACCTATGTGGCCACCGCCATCTCCGTGGTGCTGGGCGTCGCCCTGGGCATGACCGGCTACTCCAAGATCTGGGGTCTGTTCGGCGCTGCCAACCAGCTGCTGGCTGGCCTGGGCCTGCTGGCCGTGGCTACCTGGCTGGGCAACGTGGGCAAGAACAACAAGATGTTCCTGTTCCCCATGGGCTTCATGCTGGTCGTCACCATCTGCAGCCTGATCCTGACCATTAAGACCCAGCTGGGTCTCATCACCGCCGGCGGCGCTGACTGGGGCCCCTATGCCCAGGTCGTCATCGCCTGCCTGCTGGTGGTCCTGGCCATCATCCTGGCTGTTGAGGGCATTCAGACCCTGAGCAAACAGGCGAAGGCAAAAGCCTGACCTGTCACACACCTCCTCTTCCTGTTACTATAATATTTGCCCCTTGGTTATGGCAGCCAGCCATAGGCATGGGA
>JAJQAS010000278.1 GCA_021203685.1 Clostridiales bacterium
CGTACTGCCGGAACACCTGCCCCTCATCGGTGAGCTGGAGGGCGTGGGGCTTGCGCAGGAACAGCGCCACCCCCAGTTCTTCCTCCAGGTCTTTGATTTGGCGGCTCAGCGGCGGCTGGGCAATGCACAGCTTTTCCGCGGCGCGGGTGAAGCTCATCTCCTCCGCCACGGCGAGGAAATATCGAATGTGCCGAAGCTCCATGAAACTCCTTTCTCCGTAATACTCAAAAGGTATGCTGATGGCTTTATTATATGTATTTTACAAGCCACTGTCAAGGCGTTATAATACAACCATCAAAAGAAAACAAACCCAACAGCCAAAAAGGAGGCCATTACCATGAAGAAGATCCTCGCCGCTATCGAAGAGTTCCTTGAACTGTATTTCGCCAGCTTTTCCGTCACCGCTGTCCGGTAAGCAGAAAAGAGGCCACAGTGAAAAGAAAGCCACAAATCTGAGGGCATCTGCCAGTCAATGCGCAGATGCCCTCTTTTTTGCCCGGCAGCAGTGCCAATGGAAAACGCCTGTCCTTCGTTCGGACAGGCGTTTAGCGCTGCATATTCTGCATACTCGGTTGCAATGTAGACTTACAGGTCGATCTTGCCGGTGAAGTCCCCGTTGATGACGTAGTAGGCGGCACCCTCCTGGGGCTTCAGGTAAACGTCGAGGCTCTTGATGGCGGCACGGTGGCCCTTTTCCTCCTTGAAGGCGGCCTTGGCGGCGGCGACGACGGCGTCGACTTCCACCTGGTTGGCGTCATACTGGAGATAGACCTGGGGCTTCATGGGAGCGGTGCGCTTGGGCGCTTCGGTCTTCGCGGTCTTGGCGGCCGCAGCTTTTGTGCTTGCTTTTCTAGGCATAAACTCATAACCTCTCTGGTAAAAGATGTGGGCCAATGGGAAAATCTATGTGAAAGGAGGCGCCCAACAAAAGGGGTGAAAAAGTTCACGCCTCCGCTGTTTCCTATTATATTCGCAAAGAAATGTATTGTCAAATACGGAAATGTATAAGATTGTGCGGCAAAAAACGGGATTTTTGGCAAAAACCTACTAGATTTTTGAAAGGAACCTTTTGAAAAAAGGAACATGATTCGCGGCAAAGCGCGGGGTTTTGCCGAACAATGGCGAAAAAAGATGAAAAAGAGACGCCTGCGCGCAGCCCCGGAAAAGGGGCGGGAAAGAGGAGAAAAGAAACCAAAAAAACGCACATTCTCTTTATTTACAAAAAATACGCAAAAAGACAGTTGATTTTCCTTTGCGAATTGATTAAAATCATATGAAAGAATGGTGAAGAACGGGTGAAAGACCGACCTGCACCAAACCACAAGAGACAGAAGGAGCCGTGACCATGAGCGCAATGTCACATTTAGACGAGCTGGAGGCAGAGGCGATCTACATCATGCGAGAGGTAGCTGCGGAGTGTGAGCGCCCTGTTATGCTCTACTCCATTGGCAAGGATTCCTCCGTTATGCTGCACCTGGCCCTGAAAGCCTTTTTCCCGGAGAAGCCCCCCTTCCCCTTCCTCCACGTCAACACCACCTGGAAGTTCCACGAGATGATCGAATTCCGGGACAAAACGGCGGAGAAATACGGCATTGAAATGCTGGAGTATATCAACCAGGAGGGCGTGGCCCAGGGCATCAACCCCTTTGACCACGGGGCCTCCTACACCGACATCATGAAGACCCAGGCCCTGAAACAGGCCCTGAACAAATACGGCTTCACTGCCGCCTTCGGCGGGGGCCGCCGGGACGAGGAAAAGAGCCGGGCCAAGGAGCGCATCTTCTCCTTCCGCAACGCCAACCACGCCTGGGACCCCAAGAACCAGCGACCGGAGATGTGGAAGCTCTACAACACCGAAATTTACCAGGGGGAGAGCATCCGGGTGTTCCCCATCTCCAACTGGACGGAAAAGGACATCTGGCAGTATATCAAGCGGGAGAGCATCGACATCGTGCCCCTGTACTTCGCCGCCGAGCGGCCCGTCATCCAGCGGGACGGGGACATCATCATGGTGGACGACGACCGCATTTTGCAGCACCTGCGCCCCGGCGAAGAGGTCGTGACCAAGAAGGTCCGGTTCCGCACCCTGGGCTGCTACCCCCTGACCGGTGGCGTGGAGAGCGAGGCGGACACCCTGGACGCCATCATCGAGGAGACGCTCAGCGCCGTGGAGAGCGAGCGCACCAGCCGGGTCATCGACCACGACGGCGGCTCCGCCAGCATGGAAAAGCGCAAGAGAGAAGGGTATTTTTAATGAACGGACTGCTTAAATTTATCACCTGCGGCAGCGTGGATGACGGCAAGTCCACTCTCATCGGCCATATGCTCTACGATGCCAAGCTGCTCTTCGCCGACCAGGCCCGCTCTCTGGAGCTGGACAGCAAGGTGGGTTCCCGGGGCGGCAAGATCGACTACTCCCTGCTGCTGGACGGCCTGATGGCCGAGCGGGAGCAGGGCATCACCATCGACGTGGCCTACCGCTACTTCACCACCGAGCGCCGCAGCTTCATCGTGGCGGACACCCCCGGCCACGAGGAATACACCCGCAACATGGCGGTGGGTGCCTCCTTCGCCGACCTGGCGGTGATTCTGGTGGACGCCTCCCAGGGCGTGCTGGTGCAGACCCGCCGCCACGCCCGCATCTGCTCCCTGATGGGCATCCGCCACTTCGTCTTTGCGGTGAACAAAATGGACCTGACCGGCTACAGCCGGAGCCGGTTTGAAGAGATTGCCAGGGAGATTGAGGGCCTCATCCGGGAGTTCCGGTGCGACACGGTGAAAATCATCCCCGTCTCCGCCACCGAGGGGGATAACATCACCAAGCCCTCCGTCAATATGCCCTGGTACCACGATGGGACGCTGCTGGCCTTCCTGGAGACGGTGGACGTGTCCGCCGCCGACAGCGAGACCGGTTTCACCCTGCCGGTGCAGCGGGTGTCCCGCCCGGACCGCACCTTCCGAGGCTTCCAGGGGCAGATCGCCTCCGGCCAGGTGCAGGTGGGGGACGAGGTCACCGCCCTGCCCTCCATGGAGCGGGCCAGGGTGACGAAAATTCTCAACGCCGGGACGGAGACCCTCTCCGCCGCCAAGGGCCAGGCCGTTACCCTCCAGCTGGACCGGGAGGTGGACATCTCCCGGGGCTGCGTGCTGGCCTGCGGCGCGAAACCCTGCCTGGGCGACCAAATCGCCGTGCGGCTGCTGTGGATGGACGATGAGCCGCTGGCCGAGGGCAAGAACTACCTGCTGCGCATCGGCACCCAGAAAAAGCCCGCCGTCATCAGCAACATCCAGTACAAAATCGACGTGAACACCGGGGAGCGCATCCCCGCCGACACCCTCTCGAAAAACGAGCTGGCCGCCTGCGAGCTGGTGGTGTCGGAGAAAATCGTCTTTGACCTGTTCGACAACAGCCAGGATCTGGGGTCCCTCATCCTCATCGACCGGGTGTCCCACATGACCTCCGCCTGCGGCGTGGTCACCGGCGACCTGACCGGCCGCAGCGAGGAGAGCGGCGAGATCACACCCGCCCTCCGGGCCAGCCAGAAGGGCCAGCAGCCCAAAACCGTCTGGTTCCAGAGCGGCAGCGCCGAGGTGGCCCGGCGGGTGGAAAAGCAGCTCTTCGCCTTGGGGCGGCACACCATGACCCTGGACGGCAACAGCCTGGGCTGGAACGCCAGCCGCCTGGCGGAGACCGCCCGGCTGATGAACCAGGCGGGGCTGATCGTGCTGGTGGCCTCCCGGCAGAACTGCCCCTCTGACGACACGGCCTTTGTGGTGCCCGCCAGCGGCGCGGCCCCGGAGAAGGTCGTGGAGCTGCTGGAGAACAATTAGCAATTAGCAATGTGCAATGTGCAATGAACCCCCCTCCGCCACGCGACCGTATGGCGGAGGGGGTTCCTGCGGACAGGGAAAAGCAAGGAGGCATCCCATGGCGGAACAGATACGGGTCGCCACTCCCGCCGACGCGGCGGCGCTGCTGGACATCTACGGGCCGTACATCCTGGAGACGGCGGTGACTTTTGAATACGACGTGCCAACGGAGGCGGAGTTCGCCGGGCGCATTACCCACACGCTGGAGCGCTGCCCCTGGCTGGTGCTGGAGGCGGACGGGCGGCTGGAGGGCTACGCCTACGCCGGGACCTTCATCGGGCGGCGGGCCTGCGACTGGGCGGTGGAGGCCAGCATCTACATCCGCCGGGACTGCCGAAAAAAAGGGTATGGGCGGCGGCTTTACCAGGCGCTGGAGGCGGTGCTGCGGCGGCAGAATGTGGTCAACGTCAACGCCTGTATCGCCCGCCCGGAGGAGGACGACCAATACCTGGACCACAACAGCGTCAACTTCCACCAGCACATGGGCTACCGCATGGTGGGCGGGTTCCACAAGTGCGGCTACAAGTTCGGGCGGTGGTATCAGCTGGTCTGGATGGAGAAAATGCTGGGGCCTCATTTGGAAACCCCACCGGAATTTATACCCTTCCCGGCGCTGGACCGGGGAGAGATAGAAGATATTTTGGCACAATTTTGACAAAAACACACCCGCCGAAGCAGGATTTTCCATGCTTCGGCGGGTATTTTCTGTTTCTAAGTCAAATTACGTTGCGCTGTGGGCCGCCCGCTTCTTGTGGTGGGAACGGGCCGCGGCGGGCTGAGGCTTGGAGGACTTCCGGGCCTTTTTCGCTTTTTTTGCCTTGGGCGCGGACTGGGGGTCCTTTGTCTCGGCGGGGGCGGCTCAGCCGCCGGAGCCGTCGAAATCGTGGGGGGCGTTCTGGCTGCGCTGCTTTTCGTTGATGATGAGCATTTGCAGCCGGTTCTCGATGTTGGCAAAGCTGACGTCGGGGTCGTAGTCCAGCGGCAAGATCTGCGCGTCCGGGTAGAGGGCTTTCAGCTGCTTGGAAATGCCCCGGCCCACCACATGGTTGGGCAGGCACCCGAAGGGCTGGAGGATGATGAACGCCCGGCAGCCGTGGGCGGCGTGGTGGAGAATTTCGCCGGGGATGAGCACGCCCTCCCCCGCGTCGAAGGTGTGGTGAATGATGGAGTCGCTGGCCTGCACCAGCTCCGGCATCCGCACGGCGGGGGAGTAAAGGGGATGCTCCTTGGCGATGCTGTCGGTGACGGAGTGGACCACCTCAAAGGCTTCGTCCGCCACCCGGTACCAGACCTTTTCCCGGACGGGCTTGTGGACGTGATACTCCTTCACCTGGCTGTCCTTGTAGAAGTAGGTCTTGCGGATGACGTCGGTCATGCGGGCCTCAATGACCTCCATGCCGTTGCGCTCCAGATAGGCTTCGATGTCCCGGTTGGCGCCGGGGTGGAAGTTCAGCAGGTACTCGCCCACGATGAGCACGGTGGGCTTGGGGTGGGAGCGGTCGTAGGGGACCTCTTTCATCAGCTGAATGGCCTTCTGGAAGCCCTTCCTTGCGCCAATGCTGCCATGGCGCTCCAGCCCCTCCATCACCGCGTCAATGCCCGCCTCGAAGGCTTTGTCGGCGCTGCCCGGCTCCAGCTCATAGGGGCGAATTTTCCGCAGCAGCTCCTCCAGCGCGTCGATCATGGGCAGACCCATGGCGATGTTCACCGAGGCGGCGACGCTCATATGGTAGCCGGGGTGCATATCGTGGCTGTCCTGGTCGTCGTTGGTGACAACGGGCACGTCGGGGTACCCCGCGTCGTCCAGGGCCTTGCGCAGCAGGGCGCTGTAGTGGGTCAGGCGACAGTCGCCCACGTACTTGCCCATGCCGATGGCCACGTCCTTGCCGTCGTACTTCCCGCTGCGCAGAGCGGCCAGGGCCTCGCCGATGACCATCTGGGCGGGGAAACAGATGTCGTTGTGGACGTACTGCTTGCCCAGGCGAATGGCCTCGTCCCGTCCCATGTCCAGCGACTCGGTGCGCAGGCCGTCCCGCCCCATGGCGGCGGACATCAGGCGGCAGAAGGCCCGGGAGGTGTTGGGGATGAGGACGATTTTCTCTTTCCGGTCGGCCTTGGTGAACTTCACCGGATAGGGGTCCTTCAGAGGATGAACAGTGAGCTTTTCCTCGCTCTGCCGCCGCATGGCCAGCGTCTCCACAAAGGAGCGCACCCGGATGTTCAGCGGCCCCTGGATGTCGCTCTCGTCCACCTTCAAAATCAGGGGGGTCTTGCCGGAGATTTCCCGCATCAGGCGGATGATTTCATCGGAGAGGTAGGCGTCGTGGCCGCAGCCGAAGCTGACCAGCTGCACGTATTCCAGATTGGGGTCGCTGGCGGCCATGATGGCGGAGGACAGCATCCGGGCGTGGTAGTTGTTCACCACGTCCAGGGTGCTCTTGTGCAGCTCCACCTCGTTGGCGTGGGGCAGGCTGTCGGCGGTGAGGACGGGGATGCCCAGTTTGGTGAACATCTCCGGCAGGTCGTGGTTGACCAGCGCGTCGTTTTGGTAGGGCCGGGAGGCCAACACCACGGCGTAGGTATTCTTTTCCCGCACTTCGTCCAGCACCTTCTGGCCCGCCTCCACCATCTGGCGGCGGAAGGACGCCTGGGCCTCGTCACCCGCCTGAATGGCGGCTTTCGTCAGCTCTCTGGGTACCTGGAAGGTGGCCTCCATGTAGGAGCTGAGCTGGTCCAGCCGGTCCGCGTCGGTGTACCAGTGGAACAGGGGCGCGTCGTAGGGGATGCCCCACTTTTTGGAGGGGTCGTCGGCGTTGCGCAGGACGATGGGGTAGCCCTTGACCACGGCGCACATGGATTCGCTGGTTTTCTCCGTGTTCTCGGAGGGTACGGTGGTGATGGAGGGCATGAAGATGCGGTCCACCTTTTTGTGTGCCAGGTCCCGGATGTGGCCGTGGACCAGCTTGGCGGGGAAACAGACCGTGTCAGAAGTCACGGCGGAGAGGCCGCTCTCGTACATCTTCCGGGTGCTGGGAGCGGAGAGCTGGACGGTGAAGCCCAGGCTCCGCAAAAAGGCGTTCCAGAAGGGCATGGAGTCCCAGAAGGACAGCACCCGGGGGATGCCGATGGTGATGTTCCGCTTGGGGGCCAGCTCCGGGCAGGGGTAATCCTGGAACAGCAGCTTCTGCCGCAGGGGGTACAGGTTGGGGACCTTGTCTTTTTGCGCGGTCTTTTCCCGCAGCTGGGCGCGGACGCGCTCGTCTTTGGGGTCGCCCAGCACCTCGCCCCGCTCGCAGCGGTTGTTGGTCACCCAAGACGCGCCGTTGGAGAAGGTGACGATGGCCCGCTTGCAGTGGTTGCCGCAGAAGGGACAGGGGGCGTTGGCCTCCTGGGTGTAAGTAAAGTCGTCCATGGCGTCCAGGCCGATGAAGGTGTGCTCACCGGTGGAGCGCTCTTTTGCAATCAGCGCCGCGCCGATGGCGCCCATCACGCCGGGGTAGGGGGCGCGGGTCACGGGGCGGCCAATGTGTTCCTCCATGGCCCGGAGGACGGCGTCGTTGCGGAAAGTGCCGCCCTGAACTACGATATTATTGCCCAGGCTGTCCAGGTTGGAGATGCGGATGACCTTGGTAAAGACGTTTTCGATGATGGAGCGGCACAGACCGGCCATGATGTCGCCGGGGGTCTTGCCGCTGCGCTGCTCGGTGATGATGCTGCTGTTCATAAACACGGTGCAGCGGCTGCCCAGACAGGCGGGCTGGGGCGAGCGGAAGGCTTCCTCGGCAATTTGCTCCACAGGGATGTGGAGGGAGGAGGCGAAGTTCTCCAAAAAGGAGCCGCAGCCGGAGGAACAGGCTTCGTTGACCACGATGTTGGTGATGATGCCGTGGTCCAGCCAGATGGCCTTCATGTCCTGCCCGCCGATGTCCAGGATAAAGGTGGCGTCAGGGACATACTTGGCGGCGGCGCGGGCGTGGGCTACGGTCTCTACCGCATGGCACTCGGCGGAGAAGGCCCGGGCGAAGAGCTGCTCGCCGTAGCCGGTGGTGCCCACCCCCAAAATCTCCAGCTCCGCCCCGGCGTCCCGGTAGCGGTTCCGCAGGGCGATGAGGGCGTTTTTGGCCACCTGGAGGGGTTCTCCGGCGTTGGGGGCGTAGAAGGAGTCCAGCAGGTTCTCCTCGTCGTCCAGCAGGACGAACTTGGTGGTGGTGCTGCCGGAGTCGATGCCCAGCCAGGCCCGCACCTTCTGCCCCTTGTGCAGGGGGATGGGGGTCTGTGCGGGGAGAGCGTGGGCGGCCTTCCAGTCGTCCCGCTCCCGCTCGGTGGCGAAAAAGGGTTTGGCCTGGCTGGCGTTGGCGTGTTCGCTGCCCTCGTACCACAGCAGCTTTGCCACCAGCTCGGGCAGCGCGACCTCCCGGCTGTCGGCACAGAGGCCGTCCAGCGACAGGGCCGCGCCCCGGGCAATGATCAGCTCCGGGTGGTCGGGCTGGAGGGCTTCGCCCTCCTTCAGCTCCAGCCGCTCACAGAACACCCTCACCAGCGTGGGGTTGAAGGTCAGCGGCCCGCCCTCGAAGGCCACCGGCGCGGTGATGTCCAGCCCCTGGGCCAGACCGCCGATGGTCTGCTTGGCGATGGCGTGGAAGGTGGACAGGGCCAGGTCCGCCTTGGAGATGCCCTGGTTCAGCAGGGGCTGGATGTCGGTCTTGGCGTAAACGCCGCAGCGGCCGGACACGTCGTAGACGGTGGTGCCCTGGGCAGCCAGGGCGTTGAACTCCTCCACCGGCACGTTGAGGATGGAGGCCACCTCGTCGATGAAGGCGCCGGTGCCGCCGGCGCAGCTGCCGTTCATGCGCATATCGGCCACTTCCAGGTTGTCGGTCTGGCTGTCCCGCCGGAAGAAGATGATTTTGGCGTCCTGCCCGCCCAGCTCAATGGCGGTGCCCACGTCATCGTAGCGGGCGCGGAGGGCGGCGGCGTTGGCCACCACCTCCTGGATGAAGCTGGCGTCGATGGCGGTGGCGATGGCCTTGCCGCCGGAGCCGCACACCGCCACCCGGAAGGTCTGTTGGGGGAATTTTTTGTCGATGTCCTCCAGCACCTGGCGGACGGTGCGACTCTGCTTGGCCCGGTGCCGGATGTAGCAGGAGTAGAGGGTGCTGTCGTCCTCCGGGTTCAAAACGACGGCCTTGACGGTGGTGGAGCCGATGTCAAGGCCCAGGTAGAGGGGAGTGGTTTGGGTGTTGTTCATACTGCGAAACCTCGTGTTACTGGCTGAGTTGACCGCTATTTCTAACAAATAAAATGGAAACGCCTCCAGCGGCCCAATGGGGCGTCCGTTCGATTTACACCGCGCAGGGGGGCTGCTCGATGTCTTTGCTCTCGACTGGGGGTTGGGGCAGCTGGGAGATGCTCCCCACGATGCGCACATATCTGGCGGCGTCATCCTCGACCAGGCACTCCAACAGCTGGGTGCAGCAGGACTGGTAAAAGGCCAGCTTCTCCTGGGCGTACTGCCGCCCTTCGGCGGTGATGAACACCTGGAGCATTCGTTTGTCGTCGGGGTCGGTGCGGCGCACCACATAGCCCTTTTTCACCAGGCTGTTGAGGATGGCGGCCACCCGGGAGGTGTTCACCTGGAGCCGCTGGCTCAGCTCCTTGGGGCTGACGCCGTCCCGCTGGAACACCAGGTAGTTCAGGGCGGCCAGCTCTCCGTGGGCCATCTCCGTCATCTGCCGCTGGACGATGCTGCCGCGCATTTCGCCGAGGAGCATGTGGTCGATCAGCTCCCGGGCAAGGGGTTCATAATTCATGGGCTCTTTTGGAGACGCTGCAACCAGGGCGATGCGCTCCTTCCTTTCCGAATACTGGGGGCAAAAACGATTTTGCTCATCCTATGAGCAAATTTTAGTTGCATTTTTCGACTTTGTCAACCGGTAAAATCACGAATACAGGCCCCGCTTTTCCGGGGCAGTACAGTGGATATGCGAAACCGGCGGTCAGTTTTTTGTGGAAACGGGCAAAACGACGAAAATAACAGGCTTAAAGTGCGGATATGTGTGTATCTCTTACAGAATTTCGGGTTTGGGGACACCTGCTCTTTTTCAAAACGGGTAGCCATTCCCCGGCCTTTTGTGATATAATGAGCGCAGAATTTTTGCGACATCGGAAAGGGGGAAACCGCCATGCTCCATCTGCTGCTGGGCCGGGCCAAGACCGGCAAGACCACGGAACTGTTCCGCCGCATTGTGGCCAACGGGCCCCAGCGGCCCCAGGTGCTGCTGGTGCCGGAGCAGTATTCCCACGAGACGGAGCGCCGCCTCTGCCGGGCCGGGGGCAACCGGACAGCGGGGTACTGCGAGGTGCTGTCCTTCACCCGGCTGGCCAACCGGGTGTTCACCAAGGGCGGCGGACTGGCGGAGCCGGTGCTGGACGGCGGCGGGCGGCTGCTGCTGATGCACGAGGCGGTGCAGGCCACGGCAGGTACCCTCTCCGTCTACGCCAGGCCCTCCCGGAAGGCGGCCTTTTTAGAGGGGCTGCTCTCCACGGCAGACGAGCTGAAAAGCTACTGCGTCCAGCCGGACGACCTGTTGGCGGCAGGCCGGGAGGAGGAGGGCGACCCGGCGGCGCGGCTCCACGACCTGGGCCTGATTTTAGGGGCCTATGAGGGGCTGGTGGCCCGGCGGGCCGCCGACCCCCGGGACCGGCTGACCCGCGCCGCGGAGCGCATGGGCGACTGCGGCTACGGAGCGGGCTGGGACTTCTATGTGGACAGCTTCACCGACTTCACTCCCCAGGAACTGCTGGTTCTGGAACAGCTCCTGCGGCAGGCCGCCTCGGTCACGGTGGCGCTGACCTGCGACACCCTGGCCCCGGAGGGGGCGGAGCCACGCACTTTCGCCCGGAAAACTGCCCTGGGTCTGCTGGAGCTGGCGAAAGCCTGCCACGTCCCGGCGGACTGCCAGACCCTCACCGGGCGGAAGGACGGCTGCCCCCCGGCGCTGGCGCTGCTGGAGGAGGGATTGTTCGACCGGGACCAGTCCGCCAACCATGTTCCCCCGGAGGGTGTGCGGCTGCTGACCGCCGCCGACCCCTACGCCGAGGTGGAGGCCGCAGCGGGAGAAATTCGCCGCCTGGTGCGGGAGGAAGGGCTGCACTACCGGGAGATCGCCGTCTCCGCCCGGACCATGGAGGACTACGGCGACCTCATTGAGACCATCTTCCAGCGGTACGAAATTCCCGTGTTTTTGGGCCAGCGGGAGGACATCCTGCAAAAGCCCATCCTGACCCTGCTGACCGCCGCCCTGGACGCGGCAGGTGGGCGGTATGAGTACGACGACCTGTTCCGCTACCTGAAAACCGGCCTGGCGGGGGTGCCGCTGGAGGAAGTGGATCTGCTGGAGAACTACGCCCTGCGGTGGAACCTGCGGGGCAGCCAGTGGACCCGGGAGGCCCCCTGGAACTGGCACCCGGAGGGCTACGGCCGGAAGTGGACGGAGGAGGACCACGCCCTGGTGGAGCGGCTGGACGGGCTGCGCCGGGACATCATCGCCCCGCTGGAGCGGCTGCGCCAGACCCCCAAGGGGCCGGGCAGAGACCTGGTGGAGGCCCTCTACGGCTTTTTGGAGGACATTCAGCTACCCCAGCGTCTGACCGAGCGGGCGGAGGCCCTGCGGGAGCGGGGAGACTTGCAGCAGGCGGAGGAATATCGCCAGCTGTGGGACATCCTCTGTGGGGCCATGGAGCAGTGCGCCCAGCTGATGGGGGACGACCCCCTGACCATGGAGGAGTTCTCCGACCTGTTCCAGCTGGTGCTGAGCCAGTACGACGTGGGAACCATCCCCGTCTCTCTCGACAGAGTTGCCGCCGGGGAGCTGGGGCGGCTGGCCCACCGGGAGACGAAGGTTCTCTTCCTGCTGGGGATGGACGACGACCACTTCCCCCTGGTGACGCAAAATCCCAGCCTGCTCACCGACGAGGACAGGCTGCTGCTGAGCAGCCGGGGGTGTGAGCTGGCCCCCGATGCGGACGAGCGGCTGGACCGGGAAAACGTGCTGGCCTGCGACGGGGTGTGCATCCCCTCGGAGCGGCTGTACCTGAGCTGGGCAGAGCGGGGGACCGGCGGCGGGGAGTGCCGACCGGCGTACCTCATCCGGCGGCTGCGGCAGCTGTTCCCCACCCTGGAGGCGGAGGAGCCGGATAAAACTCTTCGCTACGGCGCGCCCCTCCCCGCTCTGGACGAGGCAGCTCGGGGCGGCAGTCCGGCGGTGTTCGCCGTGCTGGGAGAGGACCCCGTCTGGGCCGGGCGGACACAGGCCATGCGGGAGGCCGCCACTCGGCAGCGGGGCAGCCTCTCCCGCTCGTCTACAGACGCCCTCTATGGAAAAAAGGTGCGGCTCTCCGCCTCCAAGATGGACACCATGAAGAGCTGCCACTTCTCCTATTTTATGCAGTACGGACTCCGGGCCAAGGCCCGGAAACCGGCGGGGTTCGACCCGCCCCAGGTGGGTACCTTTGTCCACTACGCCCTGGAACACGTCCTCCGGGAGGCCCAGGAGCGGGGCGGCGTCAAGAAACTGGACACAGACGAGATCCGGGAGCTGACCCGGCAGGCAGTAGAGCGGTTCATCCGGGAGGAGCTGGGCGAGCCGGAGGAGCAGACCCCCCGGTTCCGCTATCTGTTCCGGCGGCTGACCAAATCGGTGGACTTAATTGTGGAAAACGTGGCCGACGAGCTGCGGCACTCCCAGTTCCAGCCCATCTCCTTCGAGCTGGGCTTCGGCGCGGGGAAAGATTTACCTCCGGTGGAGCTGAAAACTGAAGGCGTCACCCTGTCCATTTCCGGCTTTGTGGACCGGGTGGACGGCTGGGTCTACGGCGATAAATTGTACCTCCGAGTGGTGGACTACAAGACGGGGAAAAAGTCCTTCTCCCTCACCGACGTGTGGCACGGGCTGGAGATGCAGATGCTGCTCTACCTGTTCACCCTGGAGGACGAGGGCAAGGCCCTCTATGGCAGGGACATCGTGGCCTCCGGTGTGCTGTATCTGCCCGCAAGAGATTTGATTCTGCCGGGGAGCCACGGCATGACCGAGGAGGAGCGGCGCAAGGCGTTGGACACGGCCCTTCGCCGCAGCGGGATGCTGCTGGACGATGCCCAGGTGCTCCACGCCATGGAGGACGTACCCCTGGGGGAGTCCCCCCGGTTCCTGCCCATCAAGGTGGCCAAGCGCACCGGGGCCATCTCCGGCGAGAGCCTGGCCACCGCCGCCCAGTGGGGCAAGCTCCACCGCCACGTAGGGGAGATTTTGCGGGAGATCGCCCACGAGATCGCCGCCGGGGACATCTCCGCCGACCCCTACCTCCGCGCCGACGGGCGCAGCCCCTGCGACTACTGCGACTACCCCCAGGCCTGCCACTTCGAGGAGGGGCAGGGCGGCGACTGCCGCCGGTTCCTCTACAAGGTGCAGGGGAAGGACTTCTGGGAGAAGGAAAAAGGGGAGTGAAAGAGTTGTTAGCTATTAGCTTTTAGCTGTTAGTCATTTCCAAACACCTGTAGGGGCGGCCCTTGGCCGCCCGCAGGTTTGTACTGCCTTTTCCAGGGCGGCCACAGGGAGCGGAGCGGAAGTGCCGCTTGACGGCGGAGGGGGACCATGCGAAGCATGGTGGAGGGGTTTCCGCTGGAATCACAGATATAGATTGATTGAAAGGGATAACCGTAAAATAAACTTCCGGGACGCCCCGAAGGGCGCCCCGGAAAATAGGCCACATTTGTTGTCTGTTGTACGGTTGAGTGCTTACTTGATCTCCAGCCGACGGCTGGTGGGGACGGTGACGGCCCGCTTGGGCAGGGTCAGCTTCAACACGCCGTTTTCGTAGGCGGCGGAGATCTGGCTGCTCTCAATGTCGGAGATGTCGAAGCTGCGGCTGTAGGAGCCGTAGTACCGCTCCCGGCGGAGATAGTTGCCCTGGTCGTCCTTCTGGTCGTTCTCGGCCTTGTGCACCGCCTGGATGGTCAGCCGGTCGCCCTCGATGTCGATTTGGATGTCCTCTTTGGCGAAGCCTGGCAGCTCGGCCTCCAGGGTGTAGCTGTCGCCGTTATCCTGGATGTCGGTGTGGAAAGCCCGCAGCTCGTTCTTGCCGTAAAAGTTGTTGTTCATCTGATCCACATCGTGGAAGGGGCCATAGGCGGGATGACCGTAAAACATGATTTCTGCCATAATAGATAACCTCCTAATCTGGGTAAAGACTTTGGTGCATTGCAGTTCATTTAAACATTCATGGGTGTCAAGCCTTCCTTGTTATTTCTAATGATAAACATACGCCGGAACTGTGAACGATACTTGTGATTCCTTTGAACAAACCGTGAATTTTAGCATTTTCATATTACAACTGCTAAAATAAAAGCTGCGCCATTCAAACGGGAGCCACGTCTGCTAAAGGAAAACCGGTTCAAAAAAGGGGCGCTCCGAAGAGCGCCCCGGCATCGGGTCACAGATTTGTCTGGGTTGCGGCTGGAAATCATTCGATGGTCAGCCGACGGGTCTTGGGGATGGTGACGTTCCGCTTGGGGAGGGTCAGCTTCAGCACGCCGTTTTCGTAGGCGGCGGAGATCTGGCTGCTCTCGATCTGGGAGATGTCGAAGCTGCGGCTGTAGGAGCCGTAGTAGCGCTCCCGGCGGAGGTAG
>JAJQAS010000259.1 GCA_021203685.1 Clostridiales bacterium
TCCCAGAACACCTTGCCAAAGACCAGCTCGGAGAGGACGCTGCACAAATACTCATACGCGCCCCCCCAAAAAGGTGCCGAACAGGAACAGAAAGCTGTCGGAGCGGTCCCGGTAGTTGTAGAGCATGACGGTGCCCACCGCCAGGGCGAAGCCCCACACGATGCTGAACGGCCCCCAGACCAGGCTGCTCCGGCTCATCCAGTAGCCCATGGAGAAGCGGCAGAAGATGGTCTCCACGATGTCCCCCAGCAGGGACCCCAGGACAAACAGCCACACCACCTTATAAAATCCGCAGCCGGAGGCGAACACGGTTTCGTCCGACGGGCGGCGGAAGCGCCTGGCGACGCTGGGGTGGGCCGCTTTCATTCGCTGACCGACCCGGCGGACGATCCAGGCGTTGAGGCGGCTGGAGCTTTCCTGCAGCCGGGCGTTGATCTCCTGCTGGAGCTGCCGCTCCCGGCGCTCCAGGCCCAGCAGAGCGCAGACCGTCCCCACGGCGTCCACAAGGCTCAGCCCCAGCACCACCAGCAGGACCACCCGCACCACGCCCTGGGGCAGCATGGCAAAGCCGGTCAGCAGCAGAGGGTTGACAAACAGAATACCCAGCGTGCCGCCCACGCCCCACAGCAGGAAGGACTCCAGCGAGACGTAGCCATCCAGGTGGAACCGGCGGCGGGAGTAATCCCACCAGCGGCGGTGGAAGAATCGCTCCAGCAAGCGGCCGGTCAGCCACTCGATGAAGCCGCCCAAAATGGCCGACCCCAGGAACAGGAACACCGGCGCGGTGTCCAGCTCCTGCAAGCCCAGGGAGAACACCAGGGCCGCCACGCCGTAGATGCAGCACAGGGGGCCGTTCAGCAGGCCCCGGTTGACGAACTGCTTCCGCCGGACGGCGGCGTAGAGGGACTCGCCCACCCAGCCCAAAAAGGAATAGATGAAAAACAGCCACAAAAGCTGGTATCCCATGTTAAAATCCATACTGACGCTCCTTGTCTGCGCTGACGCGCCGTGAAACCATTGACGGCCTTATTGTACCCGTTGCCGAAGGAGTTTGCAACCGGCAAAACGCCGATTGCCCCAAAAGCGGCGTTTTGTCCCACGGCGGCGGTGCAGGATATCCGGTATTTTCCAACGGTGCACCGCAAAACAAAAACATAATGTAATTACCTATTTAAATTCTACAAAACGTATTTTATTTTCTGCTTCAATCAATATCTTTTCCCTAAGATTTCCGCAAAAATATTACAAAAACCTTCGTTAAAAAGTTGACAAACTTCCGTAAATCGATTAAAATAAGAAAAACAAGTGTCACATTCCAGTCATATATCAGTTACATCAGGGAAGGAACCCACATAGATAGGAGCGCTATTGAACATGAAAAAGGGCAAGGTATCCAACGCAGTGATCCGGCGGCTCCCCCGCTACTACCGCACGCTGGACACACTCTACCGGGAGGGCACAGTGCGCATCTCCTCCTCCGCGCTGGGGGAGAGCATGGGCGTCACCGCCTCCCAGATCCGTCAGGACCTGAGCTGCTTTGGCGAGTTTGGCCAGCAGGGCTACGGCTACAACGTCGCCGACCTGCGCCAGGCACTGTCCGATATTTTGGGTATGAACACTGGCTACACCTCCGTCCTGGTGGGGGCGGGCAACCTGGGCCGGGCGCTGATGCGCAACTTCCACTTCAACAAAAACGGATTTGCCCTGTCCGCCGCCTTCGACGTGGACCCCAAAATCGTGGGCACCGTGCTGAACGGCTACCCCATCTACAGCATGGACAGCCTGGACGACTACCTGGCGGAGCACCAGCCCAGCATCGGGGTGCTGACCGTCCCCAAGTATGTGGCCCAAAGCGTGGCGGAGCGGCTCATCGCCGGAGGCGTCCGGGGCATCTGGAACTTCACCAACATCGAACTGGATGTCAGCGGCTCCGACGTGGTGGTGGAGAGCGTTCACTTTGCCGATTCTCTGCTGACGCTGAGTTATTTGATCTCTGAGTGACGCGGAAACGCCGCGCCGAAAAAAGCAAGGTCAGGCGCCCCCTTGTGGGGTTGGCCTGACCTTGCTTTTTGGGGCCGCTGTGCGGCGGCAGGGAAGCTATTCCATGTTTACATCTTTCAGCAGCTCGTTTTCCACCACCTGGGTGTGCTCGCCTTCGATGCAGTAGACCCGGTGCAGAAAGACGTTCATGTGTTCCCCCAGGCGGAGTTCCCGGCGCTCCAGGGAGCGGTTGGTCACCAGCGTGACGCCGTGGACCTTCAGGCGCACCTCCAGGGAGCTGCCCCGGAAGCTGATGCCGGTGACGACGCCGTCCTCCGCCCGGTCCGCGTAGGGGAGCATCTGGGGGTTGTCCTTCTTGAAGGCGTCCACAAACTCCGGGCGAATGAGGATTTTGTGGCCCTTCGGCAGCCCCTCGAAGCCCCGGAAGCCGGACACCCCCTCCACCACGCTGGAATTGCCCGCAAACTGGGCCACAAAGGGAGTCCGTGGGTGCAGATAAACCTCCGTCGGCGTTCCCATCTGCTCGATGCGGCCCTCGTTGAGGATGATGATGTCGTCGGCCACCTCCAGCGCCTCCTCCTGGTCGTGGGTGACAAAGATGCTGGTGATACCCACCTGGACGATCATATCCCGGAGCCAGACCCGCAGTTCCTTGCGCACCTTGGCGTCGATGGCGGCAAACGGCTCGTCCAACAGCAACAGGCTGGGGTCGGGGGCGATGGCCCGGGCGAAGGCCACCCGCTGCCGCTGACCACCGGAGAGCTGGTTGGGATACCGCTTTTCCAGGCCGGTCAGGCCGATGAGCTGGATCAGCTCCGTGACCCGGGCGCGGATCTCCGCCTTGCTCTTCTTCTGCACTTTCAGGCCGAAGGCGATGTTGTCGTAGACGTTCATGTAGCGGAACAGGGCGTAGTTCTGGAACACGAACCCAATGCCCCGTTCTCCCGCCGGGACGTCGTTGACGTTTTTCCCGTCGATGAAAATATCGCCGCTGTCCTGCTGTTCCAGCCCCGCGATCATGCGGAGGATAGTGGTCTTGCCGCTGCCGCTGGGGCCCAGCAGCACCGCCATTTTGCCCTGCTCCACGCCAAAGGTGATGTCCTTGGCCGCCTCGTAGTCGTCAAACCGCTTGCAAAGCTGTCTTGTCTCTATAAACATTTACAAACCCTCCGTGTTAGCTCTTAGCTTTTAGCTCTTAGCTTTGCAGTGCCTGACGTTTTGCGCTGCGCTCTGGGTTTGCTGCACAACGAACAAACCTTTTAAGCTGCACGTTGTTCGTCAGCAGTACCTGACCAACAGCTAATGGCTAACAGCTAATAGCTCTTTTTCGCCCGCCATTCTGCGATATTCTTCAAAATCAGCATGACCAGCGCCAGCGCCACCAGAATGGAGGACACCGCGAACGCCTGGGTGATGGCCTCCGCGCCGCCGGACATATAGAGGGCGTCCACCTCCAGGGGCAGGGTGAAGGTCTCGCCCCTGGCCTTGGACACGGCGTAGACCGCGCCGAACTCCCCGAAGGCCCGGGCCGCGCACAGCACCATTCCGTAGAGGAGCGGCCATTTGATGTGGGGCAGCGTCACCCGGCGGAAGATGGTCAGTCCTCCCGCCCCCAGCAGGGCGGCGGCTTCCTCCTCGGCGCTGCCCTGGAGGTTCATGGCGGGCAGCAGTTCCCGCAGCACGTAGGGGAAGGTGACGAAAATCGTCGCCAGCACCACGCCGGGGATGGAAAACACCAGGGCGATGTCGGCGCCAAAGGTGTCGTTGAACCAGTTGACCACCGGGGTGGCCAGACCGCTGCGGCCAAACATCATGATGAAGGCCAGGCCCGCGATGACCGGCGAGATGGAAAAGGGGATGTCAATGAGGGTGGTCAGCACACTTTTCCCCCGAAACTCGAACTTGGTCAGCAGCCAGGAGGCCGCCAGTGCGAAAAACGTATCCACCAGCAGGGCGATCACCGCCGCCAGCAGCGTCACCCGCAGGGCGGAGAGGGTGGTCCTGGCTGTGACCGCGCCCCAGTAGAGTTCCCAGCCGTCTTTCAGCGCCCGGTAGAGAACTTCCACCAACGGCCAGACCAGCATCACCGCAAAGAACAGCACCCCGATGACAATGAGCGCGATTTGCCCCGCCGACAGGCGGGCTTTTTTCTTTTGCTGCATTGCGCCCTCCTCTCACCGGGTCCGCCGGGCGGCGAACCACTGCACCATGTTCAGCAGCAGCATCAACAGGAAGGAGATCGCCAGCAGCACCAGGGCGATGGCGGCGGCGCTGACGTAGTCGGCGCTGCCCGAGTTGAGCTTCTGCATGATGACGTAGGACACCACCTGGGTGCCGTTTTTGCTGCTGTTGCCGGAGATGTAAATGACGCTGCCGTACTCCCCGATGCCCCGGGCCAGAGCCAGCCCGAAGCCGGTCAGCAGGGCCGGGGTCAGCTCCGGCAGGATGACATGGCGGAAGGTGAACCCCCGCGACGCCCCCAGCATCAGCGCCGCCTCCTCGCAGGCGGGGGGCAGCTTGCGCAGCACCGGCTGGATGGAACGCACCACAAAGGGGATGCCCACAAACACCAGCGCGATGACCAGCCCCACCCGGCTGTAAGAGCCTTGAATCCCAAGGCGGCTCAGCGCCTGACCCAGCGCCCCCTGGTCGGAGTACATCTTGGCCAGGGTGATGCCCGCCACGGCGGTGGGCAGGGCGAAGGGCAGTTCGATCATGCCGTCGATGAGCCGCTTGCCGGGAAACTCGTAGCGTTCCAAGATCCAGGCCAAGATCAACCCAAACACGCAGTTGATGGCCGCCGCGATCAGGGCGCACAGGATGCTGGTCTGGAAGGCCCCCACCACGTTGCTCCGGGTGATGGTCTCCCAAAACTCCGCCGGGGTCAGCTCAAAGGAGCGGATCAGCACCGAGGCCAGCGGCAGCAAAATCAAAAGGGACAGCATGGTAACGGTGATGCCCAGCGTCAGGCCAAAGCCCGGGATCACTCTGTTTCGTTTCTGCTTCATACCGCGCTCCGTCAGCTGTTGTAGATCTCGTCAAAAATGGCGTCGTCCTGGAAGAAGGTCTCATAGGCTTCGTCCCAGCCGCCGAAGTCGTCGATGGTACACAGCTCCACCTCCAGGTCGAACACGTCGGAGAACTCGCCTAAAATCTCCTCGTTGGTGGGCCGGTAGTAATACTCTCCGATGAGCCGCTGGGCCTCGTCGGTGTAGAGGTACTCCAGGTATTCCTGGGCCGCTTCCGCCGTGTCGTGGTCGTCCACGTTCTCGTCCACGATGGCCACCGAAGGCTCCGCCAGAATGCTGACGCTGGGGGTGATGAGCTCGTACTCGTCGGGGTAGTCCGCCAGGGTCTGGAGGGCCTCGTTCTCCCAGGCGATGAGCACATCCCCCTGGCCGTTCTCCACGAAGGTGGTGGTGGCGCCCCGCGCGCCGGAGTCCATCACCAGCACATTGGCATAGAGGGTGCGCATAAATTCCTTGATTTGTTCCTCATCCTCGCCGTACTGCTGCTGGGCGTAGTACCAGGCGGCCAGGAAGTTCCAGCAGGCCCCGCCGGAGGACTTGGGGTCGGGGGTGATGATGTCCACGCCCTCCTGCAACAGGTCGTCCCAGTCCTGGATGTTCTTCTCGTTCCCGGCCCGTACCAGGAAAACGATGGTGGAGGTATAGGGGGAGCTGTTGTTGTCGAACTCGTCCAGCCAGCCCTCGTCGATCATCCCCTCCTGCTCGATGAGGGTGATGTCGTGGGCCAGCGCCAGCGTCACCACGTCGGCCTCGTTGCCCTCGATGACGGAGCGGGCCTGGGAGCCGGAGCCGCCGTGGGACTGGGTGATCTCCACCGTCACGCCATAGGTCTCCTCGTAGTAGGCGGCGAACAGCTCGTTGTATGCCTCGTAAAACTCCCGGGTGGGGTCATAGGACACGTTCAGCAGTTCAATGACGCTGGCGTCCTCCCCCTCCGAGGCTTCGCCGGAGGAGGAGCCGCAGCCGGTCAGCAGCCCGGCCAGCAGGCAGACGCACAGCCCCAGAGCGGTCAGTTTGGGAAGGGATCTGGATTTCATCACATTGCAGCTCATGGGATACTCCTTTTTAGTCAAACGTTTGTGTTACAGTTATGAAGTTTATTTTGCTGAAACGACCTTATTTTTCAAAGTTTGACTGGTTCATGTGGATAACTCTACACCGGGTCATTCCTCTTGTCAACGGAAAATTACTCAAACGTTTGCCTTTTGCCGCTTGCAATTCTCTCTCCCTTCCGGTACAATAGCCCTTAGCTTGGTGGTACTGATTTTATGGCTGTCACTCTGAAGCTGCCTTGCAAGGAGATCCAGAGAACCCCCCACCATGCTTCGCATGGTCCCCCTTCCCTTTCAGGGGCGGCAAGAGGGGCGGTCAGTTGTCGAACGGTAGTTCACTGTGGGAAACCGGTACTATGCTGAGCAGAAACGCTGACGAAACAGCAAGCATTCTCCAAGCTGACAGCTAATAGCTAACAGCTCAAAGAAAGAGGTGACGCATTATGTCGCTGAAACAAATTGCCGAGATGGTGGGAACGTCCGTCTCCACGGTATCCCGCGTGCTCAACAACGCCTCGCCCAAATGCGCCTCGAAGGAATTGCAGGAGCGCATCTGGACGGCGGCGCATGAGATCGGATACCGGCCCAACGAGGCCGCCCGCGCCCTACAGGGCGGCGGGACAAAAAAAGGCACGGCGACGCCCCTGCGGGTCACCGTGCTGATGGCGCGATTCCACAAAGTGGAGTCGGACCCCTTTTTTGAAGACCTGCTGCACTGCCTGAAAACCGAGCTGTACGCCCAGGGGGCGCTGCTGCACCGGGTCGTTTACGTGGACGAGGGGCTGGAGGCGGAGGTGGCCGCTTCCAACGGGGTCATTGTGCTGGGCCGCTGTTCCCGTTCCCTTCTGGAGCGGCTCCGGCAGCAAAACCGGAACCTGGTGGGTATTTGGCGCAACACCATGGACTTTGCGGTGGATGAGGTGGTCTGCGACGGCAAAAAGGCGGCGGAGCTGGCCATGGAGCATCTCATTGGGCTGGGCCACCGCAGCATCGCCTACATCGGAGACTGTTCCTTTGAGAGCCGGTATGTGGGGTATTGCAGCAGCCTGATTCAACACGACATCCCCATCAACTACGGCCTCATCAAATCCACCGACCAGACCTTCGCCCAGGGGCGGGAGGCCATTTTGAAGCTCCTGGAGGGGGAGAGCGGATTCTCCGCCGTGTTCTGCGCCAACGACATCACCGCCGTCAGTGTGCTCCAGACGCTGAACGAACAGAAGCGGCGCGCTGTCCGCCCCATCTCGGTCATCTCCATCGATGACATCGAGGGCCTGTGGGACCGGGAACCGGCGTTGACCACCGTGCACATCCCCCGGCAGGAGATGGCCCACATGGCGGTGCAGACGCTGCTGGACCGCATCCGCCGGGGCCACCGGGAGACGGTCCGCATCGAATTTCCCTGTAAGATCATCCAGCGGGAGAGCTGTTTTCCGCTCTGAGGCGGCGTTTCACTCCGTCAGCCCCGCCAGCGCCAGTTTCTCCCGGCGGGTCAGGCCCTTGATGGCCCTTTCCCGGCGCAGAGCCTCGCCCCTGGTGGGCTGCTCCTCCCGGTAGACCACCCGCACCGGCAGGCGGCTGCGGGTGTACTTCGCCCCCCGGCCCCGGTTGTGGACGGCGGCCCGCCGGTCCACGTCGGCGGCGATGCCGGTGTAGAGGGTGCCGTCGGCGCACCGGACCATATAGACCCACCAGCTGTGCGGTTCCATCCGTATCGCCTCCTCTTTCGTTCGGTTTCCCCCAGAATAGCGCGAAAAAGGGAAAATTGCAAGGGTTCCACACACAAAAGCGCCGCCCAAACGGACGGCGCTGTGTTATTTGAAACGAATCGAAAAATGATTCGGGATTTTTAGTCTGCCCCTCGCGCCGACAGCTGTCAGCGAGTGGAGCAGTGAGGTCAGATCAAGATGTGGCCCATCTGTAAAGAGCTTCGTCGGCGGAGACGTCCCCCGGAGGCTTCCGCCGCCGCTCCTTGTTTGACTGTCCCTATCTTACCACCATGCCGGGGCGAATTGTTGGCGAAATTGCGAAAGAGTTGTAAAAAGAACATGAATCGTTTTGCGAATTTTGCACAAACGGAAAGTTCTTCCGTTTTTGGGGACGTCCGAAAGGGGCGGAGCGGGTTTCCCGGTGCAAAGGGCTTGCAATCTCAGGAAAGGTTTGTTATGATACTATTTAATGAAGAAACAGTATGGCAGGCCGTTCCATGGTTTCCCCTCCGTTGTTCTCCCGGCCCGCGGCAGGAGGTCCCCCCAGCAGTGAAAAAACAGCGCAAAAAATTCAACTTTTCCGCCAACCCGGGGCGGGTGCTGGCTTTCAGCTTTTTTGCCATTATCCTGGTGGGGACGGCGCTGCTGACGCTGCCCGTCTCCAGCCGGGACGGGACCTGGACCAGCCCATTGACCGCCCTCTTCACCGCCACCAGCGCCACCTGCGTCACCGGCCTTGCCACGGTGGACACGGGGCTGTGGTGGAGCGGCTTCGGCCAGGCGGTGATTTTGGTGATGATCCAGCTGGGCGGGCTGGGGTTTATGACGGTGTTTTGCACCTGCGCCATTCTGTTGCGCCGCCGCCTGTCCATCTCCCGGCAGATGGTGCTGATGGGGGCGCTGAACGTCAACACCGTGGAGGACGCCCTTGGTATCGCCAAACACGCGGTGCTGCTGACCCTCTCCTTCGAGGGGGCGGGGGCTGTTGTGCTGGCGGCGCGGTTCGTGCCGGAGTACGGCTGGGCCAGAGGCATCTGGTACGGCGTGTTCCACGCCGTCTCCGCCTTCTGCAACGCCGGGTTCGACCTGGTGGGGGGCATGGCGAACTATGCCTGCGACCCGGTGGTCAACCTGACGCTGATCGTCTTAATTATCTGCTCCGGCCTGGGCTTCTTCGTCTGGGAGGAGCTGCTGTGGCGCAGGGAACGAACGCTCTCCCTGCCCAGCCGCCTGGTGCTGCTGACCACGGCGGCGCTGGTGGTCTCCGGCACGGTGTTTTTCCTGCTGCTGGAGTGGGACGGCGCGTTCAGCGGGTTCACCGCGCCCCAAAAGCTGCTGTCGGCCCTGTTCCAGTCGGTGACGCTGCGGACAGCGGGTTTTTCCACCGTGGACCAGGGGGCGCTGACCGAGAGCAGCCAGGCCCTGAGCATCTTCTATATGCTCATCGGCGGCGGTTCCGGCTCCACCGCCGGCGGTATTAAGGTAGGTACCGCCGCAGTGCTGGCCCTTGCCATGCGCTCCGGTCTTCACGGCCGGGAGCGGGTGACGGTGCGGGGCCGCACCATCCCCCACCGGCAGGTGTTCAACGCCATGACGCTGACGCTGTTGGTGGTCATGGCCTTCTTCGCCGGGGCGGTGTTCCTCTCCGTCCGGGAGGGGCTGCCCTTCCTGGCCTCCGCCTTCGAGACGGCTTCCGCCATCGCCACGGTGGGCCTCTCCACCGGCATCACGTCGACTCTCTCCGCTCAGTCTCAGGTGGTGCTGATCTGCCTGATGTACCTGGGACGGGTGGGCATTTTGTCCTTCTCCTTCGCGGTGCTGACCCACCGGCCGGTGGAGGAAAAGATCAGCTATCCCTATGTGGATATGATGATCGGGTAATATCAATGTGCAATTTGCAATGAGCAATGTGCAATTATGAGGGGAACCGAATGTTTCCGCTTTCTCGCCGAACGTATTGCTTTCAGGTGCGCTCCGGTTATAGAATTAACTGGCTATCCCTTTGAATCAGCCTTATCAATAATCCCGGCGAGAAACCCCTCCGCCATGCTCCGCATGGTCCCCCTCCCCTTTCAGGGGAGGCGAGGGGGGGATAGTGCTTGTCAATTAGTTAGCGTGTTTTGCTCAAGCAAGAGAAGCTGGGAATATAATTCACAAAATGGAAATGCTTCACACTTTACCTATAACGAAGTGCCATTCCGCAACTGACCACCCCTCTTGCCTCCCCTGAAAGGGCAGGGAGGGGCAAAGCCCCGGAAGTGCCGCTTGACGGCGGAGGAGGGCCGCCGCCTTTAGGCGGTGGCGGAGGGGTTTCCGGCGTGCGGCTGAGTAAGCAGGATAACCGCGGAAGATAAAATTTCTCCTCTGGAGGACTTGTTTTATGAAAACCTACGCAGTTGTGGGCCTGGGCCGCTTTGGCGACGCCGTGGCCCGGGAGCTGATGCGCCCCGTCAAGGGCCGCCGCCCCTCCAACGAGGTGCTGGCCCTGGACATCGACGAGGAGCACATCCAGACCATCGCTGACCACGTGACCCGGGCGGTGCAGGCCGACCTGCGGGACCCGGAGGTGGTGCAGGCCCTGAACGTGGCGGCCTGCGACGTGGTGTTGGTGTGCATCGGTTCCGACATCAGCACCAGCGTGCTCATCACGCTGAACCTGAAAGAGGCCGGGGCCAAATGCGTCATCGCCAAGGCCAGCAGCGAGGCTCACCGCCGGATTCTGGAGCGCATCGGCGCGGACCGGGTCATCTTCCCCGAACACGACGTGGGGCGGCGGCTGGCTCACACCCTGAGCCAGCACAGCGCCTATGACCTGCTGGACCTCTCCGATGACTACGCGGTGGTGCGGGTCCCCATCCCCAAAAGCTGGTGGGGCAAGACCCTGGCGGAGCTGAACGTCCGGGCAAAATACGACCTCAATGTGCTGACCATTCAGGCCAGCGGCAGCAGCCAGCTCCAGGTCTCCCCCTCCCCCCAGACCCCCCTGCCGGAGCAGGGCGGGGTCATGTCTGTGCTGACCAGCCAGGAGGCTCTGGCGCGGCTCCAGCAGCTGTGACGGGAGGCGGACATGGAACGAATCACCAGCCGCACCAACCCTCTGCTGGGCCACATCAAAAAGCTGTTGAAAGACCGGGGCTACCGCCGGGAGACGGGGGAGTTCGTCTGTGACGGCGTGAAGCTGCTGGAGGAGGCCCTCCGCTGGGACGCGGAAATCACTACATTGATCTGCTCCGAGGGGCTGGAGCTGCCCGCCCTGCCCAAAACCGGGCGGCTGGTGCAGGTGCCCGCCGGGGTGATGGCCTCGGTCTCCCCCATGAAGGCCCCCCAGGGGGTGTTGTTCACCTGCAAACAGCCCGATTTGACCCCGCCGGAGCGGCTGGACGGGCGAACCTATCTGGTGCTGGACGGTCTCCAGGACCCCGGCAACGTGGGCACCATCTGGCGCAGCGCCGACGCCTTTGGGGCGGCGGGACTGCTGCTCACCGGCCACAGCGCCGACCCTTACAGCTGGAAGGCCGTCCGGGCCAGCATGGGGGCGGCGTTTCGTCTGCCCGTGTGGGAGGCCACGCCGGAGGAACTGAAACAATTATGCCGCGCCAGCGGCCTGCCCCTGTGGGGCACCGCCCTCCAGGCGGACACCGCCGACCTGCGGCAGTCGGGCGGGGGCCGCTGCGCCCTGGCTGTCGGCAGCGAGGGCAGCGGCCTCTCGCCGGAGGTGCTGGCCCTGTGCGACGGGACAGTGAAAATTCCCATGGAACCCCAGTGCGAGTCGCTGAACGCGGCCATGGCTGCTACGGTGGTGCTGTGGGAACGCTATCGTTCCAATTAGCAATTAGCAATGTGCGATTTGCAATTCAGAAAAACAACCATTGCACATTGCTGATTGCCGATTGCACATTTTGATGAGTCAAGGATAACAACACGATAAGGGGGGCACGATATGCTGTCTGTGACAAAATTCTGGGTGTGGCTGTCCACGGTCTGCACACCGGAGGCCGCCTGGCGGGTCTACCGCCATTTTGGCTCGCCGGAGACGGCGTATTTTGCCGACGCGGCGGAGTACCGGGCCGTGGAGGGCCTGAGTGCCCGGCAGATTGCCCGGCTGGAGGACAGATCCGCCGCCTCCCGGCAGGTGGAGCGCATTTTGGCGGACTGCGACCGGCTGGGGGCGCATATTTCCACCTGGCAGGACGCAGATTATCCCGAGCGGCTGCGGAACATCTACACGCCGCCCATGGTGCTCTACTTCCTGGGCCGTCCCCTGCGGCTGGAGGAGGAGTGCGCCATCGCCATGGCCGGTTCCCGGCGGTGTTCCGCCTACGGCCGCTCTATGGCGGAGAAATTTGCCCGGGACCTGACCCGGCGGGGCGCGCTGGTGGTGACGGGCATGGCCCCCGGCTGCGACGAGGCGGCCCTCATCGGCGCCATGCGGGCGGGGGGACCGGTGGCCGCGCTGCTGCCCGGCGGGGTGGACGTGCCCTTCGAGAACAACGCCTATTACCGCCAGCTCTACCGGGATGTGGCCTCCCTGGGCACGCTTATCAGCACCTACCCGCCGGGGACGGACAACGACCACGCCCACTTCCGCTTCCGCAACCCGGTCCTCACCGGCCTGTGCGTGGCGACTTTTTGCATCGAGGCCCCGGCCCGCAGCGGGGTGTTACAGGTGGCCTCCTGCGCCCAGGAGCAGCAGCGGACGGTGTACACCATCCCCGCCAACCTGACCTCCGCCTCCGCGGCGGGCACCAACGCGCTGCTCTGCGGCGGGACGGCGCTGCCGGTGTTGTCGGCGGAAGACCTGCTGCTGCCCTACCGGGAGCGCTATGCGCGGCTGAACCCCGCCCCTGCGGCGGCGCCCGGGCCAAAGGCCCCGCCGCCCAAAGCTGCCGCCGCGAGGCCGGAAAAAAGAGCGCCGCATCCCGCGCCTGAGGCGAAGAAATCCCCCGCTCCCCGGGTGGAAACGCCCCCGGCGGCGGAAAAAAAGGTTGGCAGCGGCGAAAACTCAGACTATATTGACTTACGGAAAAACCGTTCTAACTTCACGGACGATGAGCAGGCGGTGCTTTTGGCTCTCCAATCCGGGGAAAAGTCCGCCGAGGAGCTGACCGCCGAAACCGGCGCTCCCTCGCCCCGCGTGCTGGCGGCGCTGACGCTGCTGACCCTGCGGGGCTATGTGGAGGAGCTGTCCGGGGGCCGGTTTAAAACCGGTGTGCGGGTCAAGTGACCGCCGTCGATCCCGTACTTCAATTCGTTGGAGGAACTTTCTTTATGGCAAAAACCGATCTGGTGATCGTGGAATCACCGGCAAAGGCAAAAACGATCGGCCGATACCTCGGCCCCAACTATACCGTCATCGCCTCCATGGGCCACATCCGGGACCTGCCCAAGAGCAAGCTGGGGGTGGACATCGAGGCCGACTTCCAGCCCGACTACCAGCCCATCAAGGGCAAAGAGGACATCATCAAGAGCCTGCGCAAGGCCGCCAAAAACAGCAATCGCGTCTACCTGGCAACCGACCCGGACCGGGAGGGGGAGGCCATTTCCTGGCACCTGAAAGAGCTGCTGGAGCTGCCCGACGACCGGACGTACCGCGTCACCTTTAACGAAATCACCAAAACCGTGGTCAACGAGTCCATCGCCGCCCCCCGGAGCATCGACCAGGACCTGGTGGACGCCCAGCAGGCCCGGCGCATTCTGGACCGCATCGTGGGCTATCAGCTGTCCCCCCTGCTGTGGCGAAAAATCCGCCGGGGGCTCTCCGCCGGGCGGGTCCAGTCCGTGGCCACCCGGCTGGTGGTGGACCGGGAGAATGAAATTCGCGCCTTCGTCCCCCAGGAATACTGGTCGCTGGACGTGCGGCTGGAGCGCATCGCTCCCCAAATCGGCTCCTTCTTGGCCCACTACCACGGGGAGGGCAAAAAGAAGGCAGAGCTGCCCAACGAGGCGGCGGTGGACGCGATTCTGGCGGACGTGGCGGTGAACCCCTTTGTGGTCACCGGCGTGCGAAAAGGGGAGAAGCAGCGCCAGCCCGCGCCCCCCTTCACCACCTCCACCCTCCAGCAGGAGGCCAGCCGCAAGCTGGGCATGACCCCCCGGCGCACCATGTCCATCGCCCAGCAGCTCTATGAGGGCGTGGACATCGAGGGGGAGGGCGCAGTGGGCCTCATCACCTATATGCGTACCGACTCCCTGCGCCTCTCCGTGGAGGCCACCGACAGCGCCCGCGCTTTCATCCGCGCCCGCTACGGCGCGGATTACGTGCCCGCCAACACCAAAGTCTACAAGGCCAAGGCCAACGCCCAGGACGCCCACGAGGCCATCCGCCCCACCAACGTGGAGCTGGCCCCCGACGTGGTGCGCAAGAGCCTGACCCCCGACCAGTATAAGCTCTACCGGCTGATTTGGAGCCGCTTCCTGGCCTGCCAGATGTCCAACGCCGTGTTCGACACCGTCTCCATCGACGTGACCAGCGGCACCCACCTGTTCCGGGCCAGCCACCAGAGCATGAAGTTTTCCGGCTTCACCGCCGTCTACGTGGAGAGCAAGGAGGAGGGCGAGGAGGCTGTGGGTTCCCCCCTGCCCGACCTGGCGGAGGGGGAGACCGTCCGCAAGACCGCCCAGGACAAGGCCCAGCACTTCACCCAGCCCCCACCCCGCTACGCCGCGGCCCCGGGGCGCACGCTGCGGGGGGGGCGGGGCCGTGGGCGGCCCGCCCCCGGCGCCCCCCC
>JAJQAS010000025.1:0-11773 GCA_021203685.1 Clostridiales bacterium
TCCCCGACGTATCCCACTTCGGCGTCACAACTTCCATCTACACACCGGAGCACGACATGCGCACAACGCTGAACCAGGTGGCCATCTCCATGAACAACCTGTACCGCAGCAGCCATCCCCAGACCGCGCTGGACTGGGACCAGCTCACCGACAGCCTCCGGCAGTCCAAAATCGCCACTTCGGAGCATCTGTTTGTCAAGGTGCGCATTTTGCTGGGCGATGAAACACTGTCAGAGCTGACGGCGGAAACGCTGGCCCAGGCTTATGCCGTCTACTGCGACAACATTCAGGACCCCGCCCGCCTGGAGGAATACCGGGAGATCGAACACCTGCGGTGGCTCCGCTACTACCTCTACCACAACTGGTCCCATGGAACCGTGCGAAAACCAGCCCTCCGGCAAGACCCCCGCATCTGTCCTTATGCGTCCCTTGCCCCCTACGAACAGGCCTACGGCGATTACGCCTGGAAGCTGATGGGGGAACTGCGGCTGAAAACCGGCGGCTGAGCGGCGGGATTTGTCCGCACAACTTTTGGAGGGGCGACATTTTTGTCACAAATCCCCGCAGAAAATTTGCATGGGGGCTTGTCACCCGGCAGGGGATATGTTAAAATATTCACAATATCACCCGGAGTGGTTGAGCCAAAAACGGAGAGGGGACGAATGCACATGAAGCTGCTGGAGGAACGCATCCGCAGGGACGGCGTCGTGGAGGACGGCCAGGTGCTGAAGGTGGACCGATTCCTGAACCACCAGATGGACGTGGGCCTGTTTGAGGAAATGGGCAAAGAGTGGGCCAGGCTCTTCGGGGCGGAAAACGTCACCAAGATTTTGACCATCGAGGCCAGCGGCATCGGCATCGCCTGCGTCACGGCGGAACAGTTCAACTGTCCGGTCATCTTCGCCAAAAAGTCCCGCACCCGGAACATCGCCGGAGAGGTCTACTCCACTACCGTCAAGTCTTTCACCCACGGCAACGTCAGCACGGTCATCGTCTCCAAACAGTTCCTCCGCCCGGAGGACAAGGTGCTGCTCATCGACGACTTCCTGGCCAACGGCGCAGCCCTGGAGGGGCTCATCGACCTGGTGGAGCAGTCCGGCGCCACCCTAGTGGGGGCGGGCATCGCCGTGGAGAAAGCCTTCCAGCCCGGCGGTGAGCGCATCCGCGCCCGGGGCGTCCGGGTGGAGTCCCTGGCCCGGGTCAAGCGCATGGCGCCGGGGGAGATCGAGTTCTGCTGACTGCGAAAAAAAGACTTGACTTTTTGTGAAAAGGGCGTATACTGTATCTTATAGAAGGGCAAAGGCGTCAATGTTCCAAGCGAACGTTGACGCTTTTCTTTTCTTCCTCCGGTGGCCCCGTCCAGTGGCACACTTCGGAAAGACAGTCCCCTCTTGCCGCATGGGGGCCGGGTGAGGTACGACGCCCGGTCTCCGCGAAAAAGCTCCGGTTTCGCCGGGGCTTTTTTGTGGTCTGCGCGGACGCACACCTGCTTCACTGAGAAAGGTTCCGAAAACGTTTCATTTTGCTCGCCTTGACAAAGTGTGGGGCCGGGCGTATGATGGTACAAAAATCGCTGCAAAGCAGCGGGAAATGGGGCGCGTGAGCTTGAAAAACAGCCGTTTGAAGTGGATCTTCCTGCCCTCCGGGGACTATCTGGCGCTGCGTCGGCGGCTGGACCGTCTGGCGGAGCAGGGCTGGGAGCTGGCCGAAGCGGGGGACGGGAGCTGCTTTTTCGCCCGGTTTCAACCCACGGAGCGGACCGAACTGCGCTATGATACGGAGGTGGCGCCCCTGCTCCGGGATGAAAACCAGCTGCGGGAGACCGTGGAACGCCGGGAGCGGCTGGGCTGGTCGCCGGTAGGCACCGTCAACGGCGTGGACGTTTACGTCTCTCAGCCCTGCCGTTACCCGGAACAGGAGAACGAACCGGCGGAAAACCGCCGCCATTGGCGGGCCAGAGGGGTGCTGTCGCTGGTGACGGCGGTGCTGGCCGCGCTGCTGGCGGGACGGTGGAGCTGGTTTACAGACCCGTGGTACTTGGGCAACACCGCCGCATTGCTGTACCTCAGCCGGGTTCCGCTGCTGGTGGGCGGGGTCCTTTGGACGGCGTGGGTGCTGCTGCGGCAGCTGACCCCCTGGAACAGGGAACCACGCGCCATTCTCGCCTGGATGCGCTCCGCGCTGCAGGCCGGGTTTTGCCTTTGGGCAGTGCTGTTGCTGACCGCTCTT
Organism: Clostridiales bacterium; assembly: GCA_021203685.1. GTDB lineage: Bacteria > Bacillota > Clostridia > Oscillospirales > Oscillospiraceae > Onthomonas. Next base: position 2,230 of record JAJQAS010000025.1, read on the forward strand.
GTGCTGGACCGGCTGCCTCCGGCGTGGGCCTGCGGCGTGCTGGCTGTCGCCCTGCTGGTCCTGCTGCTGGGCCGCCGGGGCTGGCGCAAGCGGACCGGCTTCGCCGGGCAGAGCCTGCTGGCGCTGGTGGTGGGGTGTACCCTGTTGGTTTCCCAGCTGCTGCCCATGGCCCTGCCGGACAGCCAGCGTTACAGCGCAGGCAGCGCCTCCTGGCGGGGCAGTCTCACCGATGTGGTGCGGGCGGAGGACCTGGGGCTGGATGACCTGGCCTTCATCTCCGCCGAGTACGACAAAGACGGCTCCCTGTTGGTTTCCCGCAGCACCTACCGGGAGGAATGGGAGGAGCTGCGGCTGAGCTGCCAGTATGACCGCTGTCTGACGGCGGCCCTCGCCGATCAGGTGGCGGAGGAGATCCGCGCCGCCCACCCGGACGCGGTCATTCTCGTCCAGGGGCGGCAGGTGGCAGCCCTCTGGTCTTCGGAGACACTGGACGAGGCGGCGGTCCAGGCCGCGCTGGAAGCGCTGCTGGGATCGTGACGGAAACAGGCAAACAGCCCTGTCTTCCCAGGCCATTCCCTCCTCGCTCCCATCATCTGCGCTCCTCCATGGGAGCCGCGTCAGACCGCCGGACCGTCAGGGCCAGTTTTCCCTCTTCCGCCGTCACCTGGAGCGTGTCTCTCCGGCCCAGTTCGCCGGAGAGCAGCAGCTCCGCCGCCGGGTCCTCCAGGTGGGCGCGGATATACCGCCGCAGGGGGCGCACCCCCAGGGTGGGGTCCTGCCCTTCCCGGGCGATCAGCTCCACCGCCGCGTCGCCGGCCTCCAGCCGCACGCCCTGGGCGGTCAGCCGCTGGCCGGACTGCCGGAGCATCAGCCGGGCGATTTCCTGCGCCTCTTCAACCGTCAACTTTTGGAAGCAGATGATCTCGTCGATGCGGTTCAAAAACTCCGGGCGGAACAACTTTTTCAGTGCTCCCCGGAGGGCGCTCTGGCGGCTCTCCTCTCCCCTGTTGCCGAACCCCAGAGGGTGTTCCTGGGCGGAGAGGGCGTCCGCCCCCGCGTTGGTGGTCATGACGATGACCGCGTTGCGGAAGTCCGCCTTTTGCCCCTGGCTGTCGGTGAGGGTGCCGTCCTCCAAAATTTGCAGCAACAGGTTCCACACCTCCGGGTGGGCTTTTTCCAGCTCGTCGAACAAAATCACCTGGTAGGGCCGCTTGCGAACGGCCTCGGTGAGCCGTCCCCCCTCCTCGTAGCCCACGTAGCCGGGTGGGGAACCGATGAGCCGGGAGGCGGACTGGGCCTCCATATACTCCGACATATCCAGCCGCAGCAGCGCCTCGTCTGTGCCAAAGAGGGCCTGGGCCAGAGCGCGGCACAGCTCCGTCTTACCCACGCCGGATGGCCCCGCGAACAGGAAAGACCCCACGGGCCGGTTTTCCTCCTTCAACCCGGAGCGGCTGCGGCGGATGCACCGGGCTACGGCAGCCACCGCCCGCTGCTGGCCCACTACCCGGCGGTGGAGGGTGTCCTCCAGGGCCAGCAGCTTCCGGCTCTCGTCCTCGGTGATGGAGGCCACGGGGATGCCCGTCCAGTCGGCCAGCACCGTGGCCACGTCCTCCCGGCGCACCGTCACCGCCTGCCGCTGGGGAGATTTGTACCACGCACGCCGGGCATCCTCCATCTGGCGGCGATAGCTCTGTTCCGCGTCCCGGAACAGGGCGGCCTTCTCGTAGTCCTGTCCCCGGATGGCCTTCTCCAGGGCGGCCACCGCCTCCTGCCGCTTGTCCTCCAGGGCGCGGAGGGACTCCGGCGGCAGCTCGGCGGCGATTTTGGCCCGGGCCGCCGCCTCGTCCATCAGGTCCACCGCCTTGTCGGGCAGGTATCGGTCGGGCAGATAGCGAACGCTCAGCTCCACCGCTGCCTGAATGGCGTCTGATTCAATGGTGAGCCGGTGGTGGGCCTCGTAGCGGCTGCGCAGGTTTTCCAAAATCTCCACCGCCTGCTCCCGGCTGGGCGGCTCCACCGTTACCGGCTGGAACCGCCGCTCCAGAGCGGCGTCCTTGCGGATATAGCGGCGGTACTCCTCCTGGGTGGTGGCCCCCAGCACCTGAATTCCCCCCCCCCGGGACAGGGCGGGCTTGAGGATGTTAGCCGCGTCGATGGAGCCTTCCGCGCTGCCAGCCCCCACGATGGTGTGCAGTTCGTCCAAAAAGAGGATGACGTTGCCCACCCGCTGGACCTCCCGGATGAGCCGCTTGACCCGCTCCTCGAACTCGCCCCGGTATTTGGTGCCCGCCACGGTGGCGGAGAGGTCCATGGACAGCAGCCGCTTGCCCCGCAGAGCTTCCGGCACATCTCCGGCGGCCAGCCGCTGGGCCAGGCCCTCGGCCACCGCCGTCTTGCCCACCCCCGGTTCTCCCAGCAGGACGGGGTTGTTTTTTGTCCTGCGGCAGAGGATTTGGATGACCCGGTTCAGCTCCGGGTCCCGGCCCGTCACCGGATCCAGGCGTTTGGTCTCCGCCAGCCGGGTCATATCCCGGGCAAACTGGTCCAGCAGCTTGGACTCCCGCACCGGCTCCCCCTCCCGGCCCTTCCGTTCCCAAAAGACCGCGCCGCCGCTTTCGCCCATGGATGCAAAAAGGGTGCTGTACAGCGTCCGCAGCTCCACCCCGCCGCTGCTGAGGATGCGTGCGGCGGTGCCCTCTCCTTCCCGGAGGATGCCCACCAGCAGGTGCTCGGTACCAACGCCGCCGCTCTTTATCCGGCGGCTCTCGGCGGCAGCCAGCTCGACGATTTTCCGGCACCGGGGGGTCAGCCCCTGCATGGGCGCGCAGCCAGCGGCTCCCACACCCACCAGATTTGCCACCGTCTCCCGCAGGCCCTCTGGCTTCAGCCCGGAGGCCCGGAGCAGTTGAGCGGCCCGTCCCTCCGGCTCTCCCGCCAACCCCAGCAGCAGGTGCTCGCTGCCCACATAGTTGTGTCCCAGCCCTCTGGCCTCGTCCCGGGCCAGCCGCAGGGCGTTTTGGGCACACCTGGTCAGGCCCACCCCGGTTCCCGATTCGCAGTTCATCGTCATCCGCTCCTTGTCGTTCCAGTTGCGGCGGGGGGACACGTTTTCCCCTTTGCACGCCGTTGCCTGTTATTCTGTTCCCTTTTTCCCAGTTCTAAACATCCCCACTGGCAAAGTCGTCGATTTTTCTGTCCTTCCACGTCAGAAATTTATTCGTTCTTTTCAAAATTTGCTCTTGCTTTTTTCCGTCGTCCGTGCTATTATATACGAGTCGTCAGGAAAGACGGCCATCCGGGTGTGGCGAAGTTTGGTATCGCGCTTGAATGGGGTTCAAGAGGCCTTGAGTTCGAATCTCAACACTCGGACCAAAAATGACAATCCGAACGCAATTACTCAGGTGGGTAATGCGTTCGGATTGTTTTTTGTCGAACCGATTCCTTGTATCACTTGCATCAAAAGAGAAAAAAGAGGGAACAAAACCATGTGGGAGAAGATCAAGGACGCGCTGACGGAAGTCCTCATTGAAATACTGGAGCTGTGGGCCAGGTTCCAGGTCTATGCCGAGCGGGAGTGGGTAGCCTTTTTCAAGTGGAGCGCCTTTTCCATCGTGGTAGGCGTCGTGGTGGGCGTTGTAGGCGCGGCGTTCCACCATGCGGTGGAGTGGGCCACCGCCGCCCGGACTGCGTACCCCTGGCTGCTCTACCTGCTGCCGGTGGCGGGCCTGACCATCGCGGGGCTGTACCACCTGTTCAAAATGGACAACGACGCCGGGACGGAGTTTGTGCTGGCCTCGGTGCGGGATGCCCGGAAGCTGCGCCTCACCATGGTGCCGCTGATCTTCGTCTCCACCGTGCTGACCCACCTGTGCGGCGGCTCCGCCGGGCGGGAGGGGGCTGCCCTCCAAATCGGCGGCGGCATCTCCGCCTGGCTGGGGCGGCGGCTCCACCTGGACGACCGGGACCGGCGCATCACCACCATGGCGGGCATGGCGGCGGGGTTCTCCGCCCTGTTCGGCACGCCGCTGGCAGCGGCGGTCTTCGCTATGGAGGTGGAGAGCGTGGGCGTCATGTACTACGCCGCCATCGTCCCCTGTTTCCTCTCCGCGCTGCTGGCCAGCATCGTCTCCGGCTTCTGCGGCGGGGAGGCCACCAGCTTTGTGGTCTTTAACGCGCCGGACCTGACGGTGCTCTCCATGGCGCAGATCGTGGTGCTGGGGGCGCTGTGCGGGATGCTGGCCAACATCTTCTGCCGGGTCATGCGGGGCGTTGGCACGGCCTACCGCCACTTTTTCCACAAGAGCTGGCAAAAGGCGCTGGTGGGCGGCTGTCTGGTGATTTTGCTGACACTGATTTTTGGCAGGGACTACAACGGGGCGGGCATGAGCGTTATCTCCGCCGCCCTGGGCGGCAGCGCGGACACCTGGGCCTTCCTGCTGAAAATTCTCTTCACCGCCGTCACCCTGGGGGCGGGCTTCAAGGGCGGTGAGATCGTCCCCTCCTTCTTCATTGGGGCTACCTTCGGCTGCGTGGTGGCGCCGCTGCTGGGCCTCTCGGCCAGCTTCGGCGCGGCGGTGGGCATGGTCTCGGTGTTCTGTGGCGTGACCAACTCCCCCATGACCTCCATCCTGCTGGGCTATGAGCTGTTCGCCGGAGTGGGCGTGTCCCCGCTGGCTCTGGCGGTGGCGGTGAGCTATATGCTCTCTGGCTACACCGGCCTCTACCACGAGCAGAAAATCCTCTATTCCAAGACCAAGGCTGTTTACATCAACAAAAGGGGCGACCAGGAGTATTTCAGCCGGGAACACGACCTGGACGACAACACGCAAAAGAAGGAGCAGTCGTAAACGCGCACCTTCCAAACGTTGAGATACAGAGTCAAAAAAGGGAACCACCCATGTCTGGCGGGTGGTTCCCTTTTTCGCTGTTTCTTTCAGGCTGGTAGTATCTGACTAATAGCTAACAGCTAATGGCTAGCAGCTTATTGTCATTCCGGCTCGAAAAAACTCTTGACGGTGCGCATTTCCCCGCCCTTTCGCTCTCCCAGCATGAGGAACGTGCCATCCGCGCCGTAGACCCGGAACCGCCCGTCCGCCCCCTCCAGCCGGAAGGGGTTGCCGTTGCGGCAGAGCCGTTCCTGCCGTCCGGAGACGGTGACTGCCGGGTACCGGGCAAACAGCGTGTCGATGGGCCGGAGCAGTTCGCTCCCCTGGCCCTCCTCCACGGCGGCGGCCACCTGCCCCAGCGTGAGGGCGTCCGCCAGGGTGAACCCCGCCGCCTGGATGCGCCGCAGGGCGGCCATGGCCCCGCCGCAGCCCAACGCCTGCCCGATGTCGTGGCAGAGGGTGCGGATGTACGTCCCCTTGGAGCAGCGCACCCGCAGGGCATAGGCCCCCGGTTCCAGTTCCTCCCCCAGCTCCAGGGCGTAGATGGTGACCGGGCGAGGTGGGCGCTCTACGGTCTTGCCCGCCCGGGCCAGCTGGTAGAGCTTTTTGCCGTTCCGTTTCAGGGCGGAGTACATGGGCGGCACCTGCAAAATGTCTCCCCGGAACCGGGGCAGCACCGCTTCGATGTCCGCCCGGGTGCAGGTGACGGGCCGCTGGTGTAAGATTTGCCCGGTGGTATCCTGGGTATCGGTCTCCAGCCCCAGCTGGAGAGTAGCCAGGTACTCCTTCTCGCCGCCCTCCGCGAACTCCGCGCCCCGGGTGGCCCGGCCCACAAACACCGTCAGCACCCCCGTGGCCATGGGGTCCAGCGTCCCGGCGTGGCCCACCCGGCGCTCCCCCAACAGGCGGCGGAGTTTGGCGCAGACATCCATGCTGGTCCAGTCCTGGGGCTTGTCAATGATGATAATTCCGTTTGGCATATTCTCCTGCCTTATCGTTCAAACAATTCCTGCAAATGCGCTCTGGCATACCGGACGCATAAGGCCCCCAGCGGCATTTTTCCATACAAATCAGAATAGGCGCTGTCAAAGACGTCCAGGGGGCATTGCTCACACTGCTCGCCGCAATGTACCATCTGGGCGGCTCCGGAACTGCCCAACTGATGCACGTCAACGCCCTGTTTGGTCACAACATCGTGGAACAGCGCCCGATACGGCTCCGCCCCCAGCGCGGTCAGCGCGTCCTCCAGATAGGGAACGTCTTCCGGCACGTTGTCAAAATACTGGCACAGCCCGCCGTTTTGCACCTCCAGGTCAAAGAGGTACGCGGTGTACAGCGTCCGCTTTGCGCCGGGGGCAGCCAGCGCGTCATCGTCCAGGCGGGCGGTGACGCATTCCCACAGCTCCCCGTCAGAGAGGGCTGCGGCCTCTTCCAGGGTTGTGTTCCGCCAACGCTCTTTTGCCTCCTGCGCCGTTTTTTCAATGGTTCGCAGCTCTTTGAGGAACGTCCACCCGGCTTTGAGAGGCTGCAACAACCCCCCATCGTCACGCCTCAGCGCACAGCACCTGCATAATGCTGTCGCAGACCACCTGCCGGGCGTGTTCCACGGTCCCGGCCACGCTGCCCCCGGCGGCGGCGGCGTGACCGCCGCCCCCCATCAGGGCGCAGATGTCGCTGGCGTTGATGTAGTTAGGATCAGTGCGCAGGGAGATCTTGCAGTTGCCGGGGGTCAGCTCCCGGATGGTGGCGGCGCAGCGCACCCCCTCGATGGCGGCGGCGAAGGAGGACAGCTCCTCGCAGTCCCCCTCGTCCGCGTCCACGCTGGCCTTGTCCGCCACGGTGATACAGCCGATGCAGATCTTCCCGCCCTCAAAGAACTGCTCGGAGGCCATGAGCTTGGCCTGCAGGCTCAGCTCCTTGAAGGATTTCGTCTGGAAAAAGTGCTTGTTCACCGGGGCAAAGTCGCCGTACTCCATCAGCTCCGCCGCGATGCGGTGGGTGGCGGGGCTGGTGTTGCTGTAGGCGAAGCAGCCGCAGTCGGTGGAAATGGCGATATACAGCGCCTGGGCGATGTCCTTGTTGAGGGGACAAAGCCCCTTGACGATGCGGTACACCACCTCCCCGGCGGCGGCGGCGTCCGGGTCCAGACAGGTCTCCTGGGCGTAAAAGGTGTTGCTGCCGTGGTGGTCAATGCAAAGCTCGGTCTTACCCCGATACGCCTGCTGCGGCCCCTCCGGGTACAGGTTCTCGGTGGCGATGTCCACCGCCACGATATGCTCCGGCACGTAGCCCTCCGGCGCCCAGCGGAAGGCCAGAAAGCCGTCGTAGGTACGGGTCACGCCGGGGTTGGGCAGGGTGTAGGCGGTCTTACCCAGCTGTTCCAGGGCCAGGCACAGGGCGGTGGCGCAGCCCAGGGTGTCTCCGTCCGGGCGGATGTGGGTCAGGACCAGAAAGTTGTCCCGCTCCCGGAACCATTGAATGGCCTGCTGCTCGGTCATAGCGTGTCCTCCGTTTCCGCAGGGGCCTCGTCCGGCTGGATGTCCAGCTCGTTCATCATCTGAATGAGCCTGGCCCCCCGGTCGATGGAATCGTCCGCGATGAATTGCAGCTCCGGGGTGTAGCGCAGGGTCATCCGGCGGCCCAGCTCCCGGCGCAGATAGCCCGCGCTGGATTTCAGGCCCCGCATGACCTCCTGCACGTCGCCCTTATCCAGCATGGAGACGTAGACCTTGCAATAGCGCAGGTCGGTGGTGGTGTCCACCCGCGTGATGGAAATGAGGCCCCGCACCCGAGGGTCTTTCAGTGTGGGGATCATGGACGCAAGCTCCCGCTTGATGTCGTCGTTGATGCGTCCAATGCGATAACTTGCCATAACGATACTCCTTTGTTTGAAATAAGCAAAAGGGCGCGGAACACAGAATTGCCCTTCTGTATTCTGCGCCCTCTGCGGTGTTTTTATTAGCTATTAGCCGTTAGCTGTTGGCTGTTAGTCAAGCGCTGCCAGCGGATGGCGTAGTGCCTAAAAAGCAGCACCGCCAAGCGAAAGGCTAAAAGCTAAGAGCTAACAGCTCACTTTGCGACTTCTTCCATCTGGAAGCACTCGAAAATGTCGCCGACCTTGATATCGGAGAACTTCTCCAGGGTGATGCCGCACTCGTAACCGGACTGCACCTCCCGGACGGAGTCCTTGAAGCGCTGGAGGCTGGCGATGGTGCCCTCGTGGATGACGATGCCGTCCCGCACCAGCCGCATTTGGGCGCTGCGGGTGACCTTGCCCTCCAGCACGTAGGAACCGGCCACGATGCCCACGTTGGTAATTTTGTACACCTGGCGGACTTCCACCCGGCCCAGTTCCACCTCTTTGAAGGTGGGGGCCAGCATACCCTTCATGGCGGCTTCGATCTCCTCGATGCACTCGTAGATGACCCGGTACATCCGCATATCCACCTTGTTCCGCTCGGCCATGGCCTTGGCGGCGGGGTCGGGGCGGACGTTGAAGCCCACGATGATGGCGTTGGAAGTAGATGCCAGCATGATGTCGCTCTCGTTGACCGCGCCTACGCCGCCGTGGATGACCCGGACCCGCACCTCGTCGTTGGAGAGCTTTTCCAGGTTCTGCTTGACGGCCTCCACGCTGCCCTGCACGTCGGCCTTGACGATGATGTTGAGGTCCTTGACCTCGCCCTCCTGGATTTGGGAGAACAGGTCGTCCAGGCTGACCTTCTTGGCGGTGGGAGCGGCGGCAGCGGCTTTCTGCTCCTGCTTGCGCTGCTCGGCCAGCTCGCGGGCCATGCGCTCGTCGGCCACGGCGTAGAAGTCGTCGCCAGCGCTGGGCACCTCGGCCATGCCGGTGATCTCCACAGGGACGGAAGGACCGGCGGCCTTCAGCCGTCTGCCACGGTAGTCGGTCATGGCCCGGACACGGCCCACAGCGGTCCCGGCGATGATGACGTCGCCCTGCTTCAGGGTGCCGTTCTGCACCAGCAGCGTAGCCACCGGGCCGCGGCCCTTGTCCAGCCGGGCCTCGATGACCGCGCCCTTGGCGGCGCGGTTGGGGTTGGCCCGCAGCTCCCGCATTTCAGCGGTCAGCAGCACCATCTCCAGCAGCTCGTCGATGCCCTCGCCAGTCTTGGCAGAGATGGGACACACAATGGTGTCGCCGCCCCAGTCCTCGGCCAGCAGGTCGTATTTGGTCAGTTCCTGCTTGATGCGCTCCGGGTCGGCTCCCGGCAGGTCCATTTTGTTGATGGCCACCACGATGGGGATACCGGCGGCCTTGGCGTGGTTGATGGCCTCCACGGTCTGGGGCATGATGCCGTCGTCCGCCGCCACCACCAGAATGGCGATGTCCGTGACCATGGCGCCCCGGGCGCGCATGGCGGTGAAAGCCTCGTGGCCGGGGGTGTCCAGGAAGGTGACGATTTTGCCGCCGGGCACCTTCACCTGATAGGCGCCGATGGCCTGGGTGATGCCGCCGGCCTCCCCGGCAGTGACGTTGGTAGAACGGATTTTGTCCAGCAGCGAGGTCTTGCCGTGGTCCACGTGGCCCATGACCACCACCACGGGGGCGCGGGGCTCCAGGTTCTCCTCGGCGTCCTCAGTGGTGTCGATGAGCTTCTCCTCGATGGTGACGACGACTTCCTTCTCCACCTTGC
>JAJQAS010000025.1:11873-14506 GCA_021203685.1 Clostridiales bacterium
GTGGTGTCGATGAGCTTCTCCTCGATGGTGACGACGACTTCCTTCTCCACCTTGCAGCCCAGTTCCTCGGCCACAAAGGCGGCGGTGTCGAAGTCGATGGTGTCGCTCATGGAGGCCATCACGCCGTTCATCATCAGGCGCTTGACCACCTCCGCGCCGGTTTTCTTCATCCGGGAGGCCAGCTCGCCCACGGTGATCTCATCGGGGATCTCCACCTTGACGGGGGCTTTCCGGGCGGCCTCCTGCTGGAGGCGGCGCATCCGCTGCTGCTGCTCCTCCTGGCGGCGCTTGGCGGACTGCTTGCCCTGCTTCTGCTGCTGCTGGCGGCGGGAGGAGATCTTCTGCTTGCCCTGCTGCATCCGCTCGGCCCGCTCCGGGGTCAGGTCGTCCAGCCGGGAGTCGTACCGGTCCAGGTTGACGTTGACGTTCTTCCGGGTGTTGACCACCTTTTTCTGGGGGACGCGGCTGGCGGGCTGCTGCTGGGCGGACTGCTGCTGCTCAGCGGGCTGCTGTTTCTGCCCGGCGGCGGGCTGCTGCTTGTTGGGCTGGGCCTTCTGGGCCGGGGCCTGCTTTTGCTCGGCGGACTGCTTTCCGCTCTGGGCGTTCTGCTGACGGGCAGGCTGCTGCTGGGTCTTGCCGCCCTGGCGCTGATTGCGATCATTGCGGTCATTGCGCTGACCGGCGGGCTTGCCGCCCTGTTTGGGCTGGGTCTTCTGTCCCTGCTGGGGCTTCTGCGCGCCGCTCTTGGCCTCGGGAGCCTTGCCAGGCTCCTGATACGTCTCGGCATATACCTCTTCCAGGCTGCCGATCTGGTTGGTTTGGGTCAGATAGTCGAAGATGATGGAAAGCTCCTGGTCATTCAGCACAGCCATGGCGCTGGTGGGCGTTTTGGCGTATTTTGTCAGAATCTCAGTCACTTTCTTGTTGCCGACGGCCTTGCCGTTCAATGCGAAGTCCTTGCCGACCTCGCGCACTCTGTATTTGATCTCCAGACTCATCTATAGCCACCTCCTATTGACAGTGGGGGCCTCGCGCATCGTCGGGGTGCGCGAAACTCACGTTCTTACTTCTTTCTTGGTTTGGTCTTTTTGCGCCGGAGCAGCTTTTCCTGCTTCCGGGCCAGCTCCTGAGCGATGGGGGCCAGGTCGGGGGCCTCCCCAGCCACCAGACCGGCGATTTTCGCGGCGAAGCCCAGGCCTGTGACGGCGCAGACGGCGCAGGTATCTCTCCCAAGGGCCGCGCCCAGCTGGGCCTTGGTGCAGGGCAGCGGCATCACCGCCGTCCGCTCCCCGGCCAGGGTGCGCACCCGCCGGACGGTGCCGGGGGCGGCGTCCGCCGCCAGCAGCAGCAGACGGGCCTTATGGGCAGCGACGGCCTCCTGGACCATGTCCTCCCCCTGGGCCAGCCGTCCGGCCCGCTTGGCCAGGCCCAACAGCCGCAGGCTCTCAGCTTGTTCCATCGCCATACTCCATCTGGCCCTCCAGGGCCTCATAGACCTCGTCGGGTATCTTCATGCTGAAGGCGCGGCCCAGGGCGTTGCTCTTTCTGGCTCGCTTCAGGCAGTCCCCGTTGGGACAGACATATGCGCCCCGGCCGGGTTTTTTGCCCCGGAAGTCCAGGGACAGCTCCCCCTCCGGGGAGCGCACCACCCGGATCAGCTCCCGCTTGGGCTTCATCTCCCGGCAGCCCACGCACTGGCGCATGGGGATTTTTTTCGGCATAGGGGGTTCCTCCCTTCGGTGACGGGGTGTTTATTCGTCCTCGGCAAAGAGCTCGTCGTCGGAGAACAGTTCCTCCTCCGGAGCCGCCTCAGCGGTCTCGTCCGCCGGGGCCTCCTCCGCCAGCGCGGCGCGCTCCGCCTGCTCCATGGCCTCCTGCTGGGCCAGCTCGGCGGCGGCGGTGACGCTCTTGATGTCGATTTTGTAGCCGGTGAGCCGGGCGGCCAGACGGGCGTTCTGTCCCTCCTTGCCGATGGCCAGGGAGAGCTGGTCGTCGGGGACCACCACGCGGCAGGTCTTTTGTTCCGGCTGGGCGTCCACGCTGACCACGTCGGCGGGGGCCAGGGCGGCGGCGATATAGGCGGCGGAGTCGTCGGAATACTTGATGATATCCACCTTCTCGCCGTTCAGTTCCTCCACCACGGCGTTGACGCGTGCGCCCCGGGTGCCCACGCAGGCGCCGATGGGGTCGATCTCCGGGTCGCCGGACCAGACGGCCATCTTGGTGCGGCTGCCCGCTTCCCGGGCGATGGACTTGACCTCCACCGTGCCGTCGAACAGCTCCGGCACCTCCAGCTCGAACAGGCGGCGCACCAGGCCGTGGTGGGTGCGGGAGATGACCACCTGGGTGCCCCGGGTACCCTTGCGCACCTCTACCACGTAGACCTTCAGGCGCTGGCCCTCGGTGTAGGTCTCCCCCCGCACCTGCTCGCCGGAGGAGAGCAGGGCCTCGGTGGTCTTGTCGCCGGAGGCCAGCTTCACGTAAATGCCGCCGCTCCGGGGGTCGGTGCGGGAGACCACGCCGGTGAGGATCTCCTTCTCTTTGGTCTGGAACTCGTCAAAGACCATGTTCCGCTCGGCCTCCCGGATGCCCTGGATGATGACCTGCCGGGCGGTCTGGGCGGCGATGCGGCC
>JAJQAS010000068.1 GCA_021203685.1 Clostridiales bacterium
TTCAATCGCTATGGATTTTTTAGGTGTTCAACTTCATTTTACAATCGACCGATTCCTTTTACAACATCTAAATACTCTATTCGCTTCGTTCCTTTCATCAAAGGTCTTCCTTTCAATGTTTCCGCATTTTCCCACAATGCGCGACTGCAAACCATATATTAGCATATCAAATGTTAATTAGCAACAGAAGATTTGATGAAACTTTGATTTCTTATATTGGCGTATTACAGTCATCCCCAGCCATCCAAGGCTATTTAATCAGATCTTCCTTTGCTTATTGTCAACATTTGTGTCCTGTTCTTTCAAGCTGATGACAAAAAAAGTAACCGCCCCTAGCCCCAACTACGGCGGTTACCTCTAGTAACTGAAACCGGGGGCCAACCGTTGCCGGGCAGCGCCCTCGTTCTGTTTTTAGTATACCCGCAAACGCGGGGTTTGTCAATTTCTTTTTCGCCGGGAGCGCTGTAGGTGAAAAAACCGCAGCGCTCCCCTTTTCCCGGTCAGCGGGCCTTCTGCTGGAGCTGGAGCCGGTCGGCGATCATGGCGATGAACTCGCTGTTGGTGGGCTTGCCCTTGGCGTTGGACACGGTGTAACCGAAGTACTTTTGCAGGGTCTCGATGTCGCCCCGGTCCCAGGCCACCTCGATGGCGTGGCGAATGGCCCGCTCCACCCGGCTGGCGGTGGTGCCGTAGCGTTTTGCCACCTCCGGGTAGAGCACCTTGGTGACGGCGTTGATGACATCCATGTTGTCGATGGTGATGAGGATGGCCTCCCGCAGGTACTGATAGCCCTTGATGTGGGCGGGGACGCCGATCTCGTGGATGATGGAAGTCACCAGCGTCTCCAGGCTCTGGCTCTGGGGGCGGCTGGGCTTCGCGCCCTGCAGCTGCCGCAGCCGCTCCACCACGGCGGAGGTGCGGCAGGGCTTGAGCAGGAAAAAGTCGGCCCCCAGCTCCGCCGCCTGTTTGACCAGATTGCCCCGCAGAAAGTTGGACAGCACCAGCGTCAGCGGCCGCGATCCCTGCATCCGGCTCATTTCTTCCAGCAGCTGCATCCCATCCATATTTTTCAGCACCGTATCCATCACCAGTACGTCTATGTCTGGGGCATTTTGCAGGCAGCTGATGGCCTTTTCGCCGTCCTCAGTGGAAAAAACCACCTCCAGGTCGTCCTCCCTGTCGATCATTTCACCCAGCAGCGTGCGAAATTCCTCGTCCGCGTCCGCGATCATCACTTTTGTTGTGTTCATCTTCCCATCTCCTTTTGATTGGTCATGATAGATTTGGCCCATGCCCCCACCTGCGGGGTTCGTGGGTTTCTTCTCCAACAATGTAACATAAATGACGAAATAAGACAACCAATATCCTTCGACTTTGTGCGACATATACAATAATATTTCGGCACGTTGTAACAATATTCTTTTTTCTTCGACCGGATTCGTCAAAATAAAAGGAAATGTTTTTTCGTTGTTCCTGCTGTGCAGCCTTTGCGGGGCATTTCCCCGCCGCCAGGCGGCGCTGCCGCAAAAAGGAGGCGCGTCTCCGCTCTCTGTCCCCTCCTCAGCAAAAAAACGCCGCCGGGTCTGCTCTCTGGTCAGGCAGACCCGGCGGCGACTGTCAAATCACACGCGGCGGGAGGGACATCGTCCCTTTATTTGAGCGCGGGAACGGAGATCGGCTCGGTCGCTTCTCCGTTGACCGTACAGGAAAAGGTATAGATCGGTTGGTAGTACCCCTTGGAGTCGGTGGCATAGGTCAGCTGGCAGTCGGTGACGGTCAGCTGATCGCCCCTCTGGAGGTCCTGTTCCCGCGAAAAGCGGCCCTGCTCCACCAACCGATAGGCTTCGGCCGGGGAGAGGATCTCCGCCGACCGGACATATTGATAGGTGGCCATGGTGCTGGTGATGTCGGCAGGGATATCCCCACGGGTCAGGGTGATGACCAGCGTTCCGGCGGTGAAGTCGTTTTGGTAGGTGGCCAGATCCTCCGGTCCCTCCAGGTCCCAGCGAAGGCTCCCGTTTTCTCCCAGACTATAGACAGCGGCGCCGTCCAGCAGCTGGTTTTCCGTCAGCCAGCTCTCCCATCGCCAGCGGACGCTGTCCAGCGAACCGGAGACAGAGACGCCTTCCTCCTGGGAGGAAAACTGCCAGCTGCCGTCCCGCAGAGAGATGGAAAAGGTGTACGCCCGCTCGTCTTCACCGGACAGCGTGAACTGCCGCTGGCTGCCGGTCTGGAGGACGGTGGAGGACAGGTCCAGGTTCAGCTCTGTGGCCAGCAGGGAGGCGATGGTGTCGCCGGGGCGGGCGGTGGTGGAGATGGAGTTCCGATAGACAGAGGCGGTGCCTCCCTTTTCTGAGAGGGTGGTATCCAGCGTCAGGGTCACGCCTCCTATGGACTGACGGTAGGAAGGGGCGAGAGACAGGTTGCCGACTTCGCTCCCATAATAGACCGAGAAGGCGCCCCCCAGTGCCACCAGGCAGCACACCGGCAGCACCAGCGCCCTGACCACCGGCGGCCCCAACTGCTCCCTGTGCCAGATGGCCCAGAGGAGCCTGCCCACAAAGAAGCCTACCAGGGTGCCCAAGGTGTTCAGCAGCAGGTCGTCCAGGATAAAATTGCCCCGCTCCAGGAGAAACTTGGCGCAGCTCAGCGTCGCCGTGCAGGAAAAGGAGGCGGGCAGCAGCCAGCGCAGCCGCCAGAACGGCTCCCCAAGCAGGGCGGCCAGCAGCCCCAGCGGCACGAAGAGGGCGAATTGCAGCAGAATTTGCAGCAGCTCCCTCAGCGACCACTGGTTCCAGGCGGAGCGGAAGGCGCTCAGCAGGTGGAGGTTGGCCTGGCTGGAGGTGTTGCCGGGGAACAGCAGCACCAGGACCACCGCCGCCGCCGCCCAGACAGAGAGGATGGTCAGCATCACGCTCTGGCTGGTTTGCAGCGCCTGGTCCAGCCTGCGCCATTGGCGGCGGATCGCCAGGGACAAAACCAGAGCCACCAGCAAGGCGATGGCCAGCGGGATCGCGTTTTTCAGGGATAAGAGAAGCTCCATGAGATCCTCCTGACAGCGGCAAACGGCCGCTGGATACACAGTTTGCGGGATTCTTTCAGTATAGCAGAAAACGAAAAAAGAGAAAGGGGAAATTGCGAAGCTTTTGTGAATAAACCGTGAAAAGGGCGGCAAATCCCAAGACGTGGTGTTCCATATCAGATAACAGGGTGAGAGAAATGAGATGAACGAAAGAGGCATACTATTGACAAGCGGCGGTTTTGAAGTATAATGGAATCAGTTTCGGCGGCACGGTTGCGCGGACCGTGCCTTTTGTCTCTAAAAAAGGAGGAACCCGGACATGGAACCCAATCAGGCGTTTGCACAGAGCCTGCGGGAGGCCAGTCTCCCGCGGTACAGCCAGCTGCCCACGCTGGAGCTGTATAAGGACCAGCTGGTGGAACTGACCAACGGCTACCTGGCCCCGTTTTTCCTGGGGGAAACAGCTGTGACCGACACGATGGTCAACAACTACGTCAAGCTCAAGGTCATCGCGCCGCCGGTGAAAAAGCGTTACCGCCGGGAGCAGCTGGCCCAGCTGATTTTGACCTGCCTGCTGAAAAAAGTCCTCTCCATTGCGGAGGTGCGGCAGCTGCTGGCGGTACAGGTGCAGGAGGACGCCATCGAGGCGGGGTACGACTATTTCTGCCAACGGATGGAACAGGCGGTCCGCGCCGTGGGCGGCGACAGCGGCCTCTGGCAGCCCGCTGAGGGGGACAGCTCCCCCAGGGAGGCGCTGCTGGACCACGCCATCTGCTCCTTCGTCCACAAGCTGTACTTCGAGCGGATTTTGGCGGAGCAAAATGACAATTAGCAATTCGCAATGTGCAATGTGCAATTATGGAACAGCCTGTCCATAGCGCATTGCATCTTCCTCTTTTGTGCTGTTTTGGACTTCCATATATTGTAGCGGCACAAAAAATACCGCAGGATTTTTCTGGATGAATCGATTTCACGCTCAATCGTCAAAGGAGGCTTCAATGGCAGAACAACTGCGGCTGGACAAATTGCTGGCCGACACCGGCCTGTGGAGCCGGAAGGAAGCCCGGGACCTGATCCGGCGGGGACAGGTCACGGTGGACGGGGCCGTGGTGAAGCAGCCGGAGGCCAAAGTGGACCCGGCGAGTGCGTCCCTGACGGCGGCGGGCCAGCCGGTACGCTGGCAAAAATACACTTATATTATGATGAACAAGCCGGGCGGCGTCCTCACCGCCACAGAGGACCGGCGGCAGCCCACGGTGCTGGATCTGCTGCCCCCGGAGCTGCGGCGAAAGCAGCTGCGCCCGGTGGGCCGACTGGACAAGGACACCGAGGGGCTGCTGCTGCTCACCGACGACGGAGCGCTGGCCCACCGGCTGCTGGCCCCCAGGTCCCACGTGGACAAGGTCTATTACGCCGAGACCGAGGGTACCGTGGACGACGGCGACGTCGCCGCCTTCGCCGCCGGGATGACGCTGGAGGACGGCCTGGTCTGCCAGAGCGCCGGGCTGGAGCGACTGGGGCCGGGCCGGTGTTTGGTCACCCTCCGGGAGGGGAAGTTCCACCAGGTCAAGCGGATGCTGGCCGCCCGGGGAAAGCCGGTGCGCTATCTCAGGCGGCGCTCCATGGGGCCGCTGACGCTGGACGAGGGGCTGGCGCCCGGGGACTGGCGTTCCCTGACGGAGGCCGAAGTCGCCGTTCTCAGGAAAGAAATGGATTCCTGTTTCCGAAAATGATTCGTCAAATTCCACAAAAATTTTGGAGAAAACTATTGAAATTGCGAAGAGAACCCGCTATAATAAAAGACGATTAAAAACGCGAAACACGAGACAAAGACCTGAGAAGGAGGAGCGGCAGTATGTCCAGCAGACTGTTTCAGAGCATTGTACTGCAAATGAAAGAGAGTACAGACCGTGCCATCGGTGTCATCGACATCGAGGGCAATGTCATTGCGTGCAATGACCTTCCCATTATTGGTGAGCATTGGCCCAACACGGTGGAGACCCTGAACGGGGACCGGGATGCCACCGTTGTCATCGACGGCAAAACCTTCAAATCCCTCAGCGGCTGGAGCGCCCAGTTCGACTACGCGGTCTTTGTCCGGGGCGACGACGCCGAGGCCAAGCTGATCTGCAACATGGCGGCGGTGGCCCTCAACGGCGTCAAGAGCTATTACGAGGAAAAATACGACAAGACCGCCTTCGTCAAGAACATCCTCACCGACAACATTCTGTTGGGCGACATCTACATTCGCGCCAAGGAACTGCACTTCGCCACCGACGTGCCCCGGGCGGTGTTCCTGGTCCGCCCCATGGAGAGTGCGGACGTGGCTCTGCTGGACGCGGTCCAGGCCATGTTCCCCAACCGGCAGAACGACTTCGTCATCTCCGTCAACGAGAACGACGTGGTGCTGGTCAAGCAGATCCAGGAGGGCGTCAGCGGCAAGGAGCTCATCAAAACCGCCCAGCAGATCGAGGAGACTGTCTCCGCCGAGCTCAAGCAGCGCATCGTCATCGGCATCGGCACCGTGGCCGAGCACCTGCGGGACCTGGCCCGGTCTTATAAGGAAGCCCAAATGGCCATCGAGGTGGGCAAGGTCTTCGACACCGAGCGCAACGTCATCAACTACGACAACCTGGGCATCGGCCGCCTGATCTACCAGCTGCCCATCACCCTTTGCGAGATGTTCCTGCAGGAGGTCTTCAAGAAGAATCCCATCGACGCGCTGGATTCCGAGACCCTGTTCACCATCAACAAGTTCTTCGAGAACAACCTGAACGTCTCCGAGACCGCCCGGAAGCTCTTCGTCCACCGCAACACCCTGGTCTACCGGCTGGAGAAGATCAAAAAACTCACCGGTCTGGACCTGCGGGAGTTCGACGACGCCATCACCTTCAAGGTGGCGCTGATGGTCAAGGAGTACCTGGTCTCCCGGGGAATCAATTCGTAAAACAGCAATTTAACCTAAAAAGAGTGCGTTTTTACGCACTCTTTTTTCATGCAAATTTTCATGAACCCCCCCCCGCAGTATTGACATCCGGCAAAAAAATTGCTATACTGTTTGTCGAAATTGTTTTTTTGAGGCCTTTCCTTTGCATCTGCCCTGCACCAGAGGGAATGTCTGTAAAAAGTCCGTTTTCAGAGCAGAACAGAGAGAAAAGAGCGCGTTGGTTCTCTCTGGAGCCCTCTCCTTAAATACGAATTGTCAAGTTGGTTATCCCTTTTGCGCTGCTCAGGGAGATAACCAAATTGTTTATAGACAGGACATAGGCATGATCGATTTTCAGCACGTTTCCAAGCGATACAAAGGGGCGGAGCAGTGCGCCGTTGCGGACGCCACCTTCCAGGTGAAGGATGGCGAGTTCGTCTTTCTGGTGGGGCCTTCCGGCTCCGGGAAGACCACCATCTTCAAGCTCATCACCCGGGAGGAACCACTCACCGAAGGCCACATCCAGGTCAACGACTTCGACCTGAACCGGCTCAAACACCGCAAGGCCCCCTTTTACCGCCGGACGCTGGGGGTCGTTTTTCAGGATTTCCGGCTGATCCAGACCAAAACCGTAGCGGAAAACCTGGCTTTTGTCATGCAGGTCATCAACATCGACCCCTATTTCATCGACGACCGGGTGGACGAGGTGCTGACCTGGGTAAACATGGCCGACAAAAAACATCGTTACCCCCACGAGCTTTCCGGCGGAGAGCAGCAGCGGGTGTCCATCGCCCGGGCGCTGATGAACCGGCCGGCGGTCATCCTGGCCGATGAGCCCACCGGCAACCTGGACCCCGAGCTGAGCCGGGAGACCCTCCAGCTCTTCGACCGGGTCAACCGGGAGCTGAAAACCACCGTGCTGGTGGTCACCCACGAAAGGGCGCTGGTGGACGAGATGAACAAGCGGGTTCTCTACCTGGACCGGGGCCGCATCGTCGGGGACAGGGAGCAGGGCACCTATGACATCACCGGAACGAAAGGAAGGCGTTGACCATTTATTACATCCGAGAGGGATTCCTGGGCATCCGGCGGCATCTGCTGGTGTTCCTCGGTTCCGTGTGCGTCATCACCGCCTGCCTGACGCTGACCGGCAGCTTCGCGCTGCTGGCCCAAAACCTGAACTATAACATCGCTCAGCTCATCAACGAGAACGAATTTGTCGCCTACCTGGAGGACGGGATGGACGACGACCAGGCGGAAGAGATGGAGGCCACCCTGGAGGCTGTGGACAACGTGCGGGACGCCGTCTACGTCTCCTCCACGCAGGCCATGGAAAACTACCTGACCTGGCTGGAGGACAACGGCAGGCTGTTCGCCGATCTGCCGGAGGATCTGCTGCCCGCCCGTTACCTCATCTACGTGGAGGACATCGACCAGCTGGAGGCCACGTCGAACCGGGTGGCAGCCATGGACGGCGTGGATCACGTCTCGGTCTCCCTGTCCGTGGCGGAGGGCTTTTCCTCCGCCAGGAAGGTCATCCTCACTGTGGCGGCGTTCCTGCTGGCGGCGCTGCTGGCGGCCTCCCTGCTGCTCATCTTCAACAACACCCACCTGTCCATGCAGGGCCGGGAGGAAGAGATCGCCGTGATGAAAATGGTGGGCGCCACCAACGGCTTCGTCCGCGGCCCCTTCGTGGTGGAGGGCACAGTCATCGGTCTGGTCAGCGGTCTGCTGTCCTTTGCGCTGGAGCGCGGCGTTTACGAAGTGTTCCAGCGGATCGTGGAGTCCTACCAGTTCTCCGACCTGTTTTATGTGATCCCCTTCCGCCAGCTGCGCGCCGCCGTGTTCGCGGTCTATCTGGGCGGCGCGCTGTTGATCGGCATTTTTGGCAGCATCACCGCCATTCGCAGGCTGTTGAAGGTGTGATAAGCTATTAGCTGTTAGTCAGGTACTGCCAGTCGAAAGACAACAGCAAAAAAAAGAAAAGCGAAACATAAATCCAGCCGTTTGAACGCAATGCAAACGATAAACGCAGTACGTAATGCCAGGAACCACAAAGCTAAGAGCTAACAGCTCATAATAAGAAGGAGCAAACCCGCCATGCACAACGAAGTTCACAAGAAATACGGCAGCGCCGGCCGTCACAAGCTCATCGTCCGCATTGTGGCAATCCTGCTGGCGGCAGTTTTTGTGCTGATGCTGGCGTCCCAGATCTTTCTCTACGCCCTGGCGGAGAACACCTCCGACGTAGACGCGCTGAAAGCCCGCCAGGCCACCCTCCAGGCTCAGCTGGAGGATTACCAGACCCAGCTGGACGCCCTGGAGGAAGAAGAAGCCGCGGCTGTGGCGGAATACCAGCTGCTGGAAGAGCAGAACCAGGTCCTGGCCAACCAGATCGACGCCACCACCGCCCTGGTGGACAGCTACGACGCCCAAATCGAGGCGACAACGGAGGAGCTGGCCCAGGCCGAGGAAGAACACCAGGAATATTACGAGCTGTACTGCCAGCGGGTCAGCGAGATGGAGCAGGGCGGCACAGTCTCCCTGTGGGAGATGGTGTTCTCCTCCAGCAGCATCACCGAGCTGCTGACCGCCCTGGACGACATGAACACCATCATCCAGTATGACAACGACATCCTCCAGCAGATGACCGACCTGGAGGCCGAGATCAGCGAGAAGGAGGCCCAGCTGACCGAGGCCAAGGAGGAGCAGGAGGCCCAGCTGACCCAGCTCCAGGAGGAGCAGGAGCAGCTCCAGAAAAACGAAGACCGCGCCGCCTCCGTGCTGGCAGAGATCGAGGACAACATGGATCTCTACGCCCAGCAGATCGAGGAGATGACGGTGGAGTGCAGCGACCTGGATGAGGACATCCTGGAGGCGGAGACCCTGGCGGCCCAGCAGGCCGCAGAGGAGGCCGCTGCGGCGGCTCAGGCAGAGCAGGAGGCGGCGGAACAGGCTGCCGCCGAAGCGGAGACAAGCGAGGCTGCGACAGCCGAGACAGCCGTCGAGAGCGAAGCGGACGCCTCTGTGCAGACCTCCAGCGACGAGACCTCCTCCACGCAGACGTCCGACACCGGGGAGGAAACGTCCAGCGCCGACACCAGCGCGGAAGCGGAGAGCGACGAGGAGGAGGAATCCTCCAACCTGTTGGGGTCGTCCCACGCATCGTCGTCTTCGTCCTCGTCTAACTCTTCCTCTAATTCTTCTTCGTCCAACGCTTCATCGTCGTCCAATTCCTCCTCGTCCTCCGGTGTCACCGGGGCGGACGTGGTGGCCTACGCGGTGCAGTTTGTGGGCAACCCCTACGTCTGGGGCGGGACAAGCCTGACCAACGGCTGTGACTGCTCCGGCTTTGTGGTCAGCGTTTACGCCCACTTCGGCTATTCCCTGCCCCACTTCTCCGGCAGTCTGCGCTACTGCGGCACCGGCGTCAGCTACAGCGAGGCCCAGCCCGGCGACATCATCTGCTACGACGGCCATGTGGGCATCTACATGGGGGACGGCCAGATGGTCAACGCCTACGACAGCAACCACGGCATCATCATCTGCGCGGTGAACACCAGCAGACTGGTGGCGGTGCGGCGCATCCTTACATAACGGATGATAATAGAACGAATTTGAACAAAACCGCGCTTCCCCTCTCCGGGGAGGTGCGGTTTTTGGTGTTATCGTGCCATAAATACAACAAATCGGGTATTGTGTTCGGGTCAAAAACCGTGTATACTGTAACAGAGTATCCTTTTCTCAGCCTTATGAGCTTTTTAGCTCTTAGCTTTTAGCTCTGTGGTTCTCAGCATTACGCGCTACGTTTACCCTTTGCGTGACTTTACAAACGGATGGCTCCGCTCTCATCCTTTTTTGCTGACCGCTTTAGACTGGCAGTACCTGACTAACAGCTAACGGCTAAGGAAGCTCTGATTAAATGGCCTTGGATGGCTGGGCGAGCAGATTTTGCGCAAATCGAGGCGCAAAATCGCAGGAATCCTTTGTGGATTTCAAGATTTTGCAACGAAGAGTTGCACAAAATAAGCCGTCCAGACGCCGGGAGTTATTTAATCAGAGGTTCCCTAATAGCTTATCACAACGCGGCTGAATAAAAGGGATGGCCAGATAACCTTTTGGCTGTATACTTCCCGGAAAGCGGGAAGCAACAATACATCGACCCACTTTATTGGAGGAATCAACTATGTATATCACCTGCCTGGACATGGAGGGCGTTCTGGTCCCCGAGATTTGGATCGCCTTTGCCGAGGCCACCGGCATCGGCGCCCTGCGGCGCACCACCCGGGACGAGCCGGATTACGACAAGCTGATGCGGTACCGTCTGGACATCCTGAAGGAGCACGGCCTGGGCCTGAAGGAGATCCAGGCGGTCATCGCCACCATCGACCCCCTCCCCGGCGCGAAGGAATTTCTGGACGAACTGCGGGGCTTCTCCCAGGTCATCGTCCTCAGCGACACCTTCGAGCAGTTCGCCATGCCCCTCATCGAGAAGCTGGGGCGGCCCACCCTGTTCTGCAACACCCTGGAAGTGGCCCCGGACGGGGAGATCACCGGCGTCCATATGCGGGTGCCCCAGTCCAAGCTGACTACGGTGAAGGCCCTCCAGTCCATCGGCTACGACACCATCGCCGCCGGGGACAGCTTCAACGACCTGGCCATGATCCAGGCCAGCAAAGCGGGCTTCCTCTTCCGCAGCACGCCGCAGATCCAGGCGGACTACCCGGACATCCCCGCCTTCACCGCCTTCGACGACCTGCTGGCCGCCATCCGCAATGCGATGGCGTGACAGAGCGGCCAGCATGAGGCACGACTGAAAAATTCACTGTTATCCGGGGCGAAAACACATTTCCGCCCCAGAAAGGCAAGGTGCCGCATGGCAAACAAACTGAACTGGCCCGCGTTCCGCCCGGCGGATCTGCTGCTGCCCGTGGGCTGCGATATGCGCAAGTGGAGCGTGGTGGCCTGCGACCAATACACCTCCCAGCCGGATTACTGGCAGCGGGTGGCCGACTTCGTGGGGGACGCCCCTTCCACCCTGAATATGATCCTGCCCGAGTTCTTCCTGCGGGAGGGCAACATCATGCAGCGGAGGGCCGCCATCAACCGCACCATGGAGCGGTACCTGGCCGAGGGCAACTTCCGGCTCTGCCCCGACGCGCTCATTTATGTAGAGCGCTGGCTCTCCGGCGGACAGCTCCGCCGGGGGCTGGTGGGCGCCATCGACCTGGAGGACTACGACTACGACGGCAGTCAGGAGCCTCTCATCCGCGCCACCGAGGGCACCGTCGTGGCCCGCATCCCGCCCCGCATGGCGGTGCGCCGGGGGGCGGCGCTGGAACTGTCCCATGTGCTGCTGCTGATGGACGACCCGGCCAAGCGCGTCATCGAGCATCTGACCTACGAGACCGACGACATGGAAATGGTCTATGACTTCGACCTGATGGAGCAGGGGGGCCACATCACCGGCTACCTGCTGACCGAGGCGCAGAAGGCGGACATCTGCGAGGCGCTGAACGAGCTGAATGACCCCAGCCGCTTCGAGGAGCTGTACGATGCCCAGGGGGAGGAACCCATGCTCTTCGCCGTGGGCGACGGCAACCACTCCCTGGCCACGGCGCGGGCCTGCTACCTAGAGCAGAAGGAGCTGCACCCGGAGCTGGACTGGGAACACCACCCCGCCCGGTACGCCATGGTGGAACTGGTCAACCTCCACGACGACTCCCTGGACTTCGAGGCCATCCACCGGGTGGTGTTCTCCGTGGACCCGGAGAAACTGCTGGCCGCGCTGGTGGACTACTACCCCGGCACCCATTACGGCGAGGGGGAGGGCCAGTCCTTCCGGTACGTCTGGGAGAAGGGCGAGGGCGTCATCACCATTCCCGACCCGGCCTCCCAGCTGGCGGTGGGGTCGCTCCAGGGCTTTTTGGATTACTACCTGACTGCCAATGACGACGGCTATGTGGACTACGTCCACGGGGAGGACGTGACCGCCCGGCTGGGCCGTCAGCCCGGCAACATCGGGTTCCTGCTGCCCTCCATCCACAAGGCGGACTTGTTCAAGGGGGTCATTCACGACGGGGCGCTGCCCCGCAAGACCTTCTCCATGGGCGAAGCCTGCGACAAGCGGTTCTATCTGGAGGCGAAGAAGATCAAATGACCCAGCTGACGCTTCCTGCTTACGCCAAGCTGAACCTGACCCTGGACGTGCTGGGCAAGCGGCCCGACGGGTTCCACGACCTGAAAATGGTCATGCAGTCGGTTTCCCTCCACGACGATGTGACCCTGACCCTGACCGGCGGAAAAGGCATCGCCCTGGCCGCGGACTGGGGGTTCCTGCCCACCGACGGGCGGAACATCGCCGTCAAGGCGGCCCAGGTCTTTGCCCATGCCACTGGGACCGACCTGAACGGGCTGGTCATCCGGCTGGAAAAGCGCATCCCCGTCTGCGCCGGCACCGCTGGGGGCAGCAGCGACGGGGCCGCCGTCCTGCGGGGGCTGAACCAGCTGTGCGGCACCGGCCTCTCCCCGGAGGAGCTGGCGAAGCTGGGGGAGCAGGTGGGGTCTGACGTGCCCTACTGCGTGCTGGGCGGCACCATGCTGGCCCAGGGCCGGGGGGAGGTGCTGACCCGGCTGGCCCCCATGCCCCCCTGCGCCATCGTCATGTGCAAGCCGGGGTTCCCCGTGTCCACCCCGGAGCTGTATAACCGGCTGGACACCATGAAAATTCGCTGCCGCCCCAACACCGACGGCCTCATCGCCGCCCTGGAGGCCAGGGACCTGGCCGCTGTCGCCCGGCAGATGTACAACGTCTTTGAGGACGCGCTGCCCGTCCACCGGGCCAACGTTATTCAGGAGATCCGCAACACGCTGATCCAGCGGGGGGCGCTGGGGGCTTGTCTCTCCGGCACCGGCCCCACCGTGTTCGGCGTGTTCCAGACCGGGGCGGAGGCCCAGGCCGCCGCAGAGGAACTGCGGGAGACCTATCAGGAGACCTTCGTGGTGCAGCCCGTCTGACATGATTTTGCAACTGTGAGGAGGAAGACGCCCATGAGCAGAGACACCGAAAACGCCATGGAACAGGCGCTGGAATTTCTTGCCGCCCATGAGGATGAAATCAAGGACGAAGAGGATGCCAACCGTCTGTTTCAGGAATTTGCGAAGCAGTACAACAGCGGCCAGATTCAGCCGCGTTCCTTCCAGCCGGAGACGGCGGACGACTATTTGTCGCTGGCGGAGGATGCCAAAACCAAAAAGGCGGCCATGGGCTACCTCAAAAAGGCCCTGGAGCTGGAGCCAGACAACCTGGACGCCCTGCTGATGCAGGCGGAGCGGAACGCCAAGTGGCCTCTGGACCTGGTGCTTTCCCTGCCGCCCATCATTGAAAAGGGCGACGCGCTGATGGAGCGGGAGGGCCACTTCCGGGAGGACATGGGCGATTTCTGGGGCGTTCTGGAGACCCGGCCCTATATGCGCCTGCGGTACGCCTACCTGGACGCCCTGAAAAACAGCGGCATGATGCGCAAGGCGGTGGCCGAGGGTGAACGGCTGCTGGAGCTGTGCGAGGACGACAACCTGGGCGTTCGCTACGACCTGATCTTCCTGTATGCCCATCTGGAGGAGGAGGAAAAGGCCCTGGCGCTGTTCAACGCCTCTGAGTACAGCAAAGATGACTGTCAGATGCTGCTGGCGCTCTCCATCCTCTACTTCAAGCTGGGAGAGCTGGACACCTCTCGGGACTACCTGAAAAAGCTGCGCTGGCGCAACAAAGACACCAAGAAGTTCCTCCGGCTGGTGTGCCGTGGAGACCAGGAGGAGATTTTCGCCGCCGGCGGCAGCGGGTTCGGCTACCGGCCCTGCACCATCGAGGAATTGGTCATGGTATTCCAGGAGAATGTGTTCCTGTTGACTTCTGTGATGAACTACTTCCAGTGGGCAAACAAGCAGCTTAAAAATTAACCTGGGTATTCCGTTGAATCAGCCGCGTTGTGATAAGCTATTAGCCGTTAGCCGTTAGCTGTTAGTCAGGTGCTTCCGGTCTAACGCAAAAAGCTGGAAAGAAAGCTGAGTACAAAACCACCCATTTGTAAAGATATGCAAACGGTAAGCGCAGCACGTAACGTCCAGGAATCACAAAGCTAATAGCTAATAGCTGAGAGCTAAACACTAAAATGCTTATAGCTGAGTAAAAGGGATAGTCAGTAAACGAAAAATGGTATAACCCAACGAAACACCGTCCATACTGTAGGTAAAACCAACGGTATGGGCGGTGTTGTTATG
>JAJQAS010000219.1 GCA_021203685.1 Clostridiales bacterium
CCTGGCGGAACAGGCGGAGAGCGTGGAGCGGGTGTTCTGCGGCCTCCCCATGCGTTTGAAATGAGGAATTTTATGCGATTGCTGCTGCTGCGCCACGGGGCCACCCCTGGCAACCTGAAAAAGCAATACATCGGCTCCACCGATGAGCCGCTGGCCCCCCAGGGGGTGGAACAGGCCAGGGCGCGGGCGAATACCCTGCCCCCGGTGGAGCAGTTGTGGGTCAGCCCTATGCGCCGGGCCAGACACACGGCGGAGCTGTTCTACCCCGATGCGCCCAGGGTGTACTTGGAGGGCCTGCGGGAGATGGGCTTTGGCAACTGCGAGGGCAAGACCTGGGAGGAAATCAACGACCCCAGCATCTACGACGGCTGGTTTGTGGAGGACCCTCAGGCCGGGTTCCCTGGCGGGGAGACCCTGGGGGATTTCGTCCAGCGCACCACCGACGCTCTGCAAACCGTGGCGGAGCAGGTACAGGCGGAGGGCATCGCCACTGGCGCGGTGGTGGCCCACGGCGGGGTGCTGATGGCGCTGATGAGCCAGCACGGGCTCCCCGCCCGGAGCAACTACTTCGACTGGCAGAGCACCAACTGCGGCGGCTTCGACACGGACTTTGACCCGGAGACGCTGATCCTGACCCTCCGCGCCCAGCTGGGCGAGAACAACATATGGTGAGGCTGTCTATCCTGCTGGCAGGGTGTCTGCTGGACGCGCTGCTGGGCGACCCCTACCGGCTGCCCCACCCCATCCGGTGGATGGGACGGCTGATCGCCTGGCTGGAGAAAACGCTTCGCCCACTGCTCCCTAAAACGGCACAGGGCGAGCGGGCCGGGGGAACGGTGATGGTTATGCTGGTGCTGGCGGTCACTATTTTGTGTGCAGCAGTTTTACTTTACATCTGCAAACAGCTTTCCTTCTGGCTGTGGTGGGCGGTTTCCGCCGTGATCTGCTACTATATGCTGGCGGCCCGTTCATTGGCGGGGGAGAGCGGAAAGGTGTACCGCGCCCTGCAAACCGGCACGCTGGAGGAAGCGCGGGAGGCGGTCTCCCGCATCGTGGGGCGGGACACCGCCCAGCTGGACCGGGCGGGAGTGGCCCGCGCCGCCGTGGAGACGGTGGCGGAGAACACCTCCGACGGGGTGGTGGCACCGCTGCTCTATATGGCCATTGGCGGCCCGGTGTGGGGCGCAGCCTATAAAGCGGTCAACACCATGGACTCCATGGTGGGCTACCACAATGAAAAGTACGAAAATTGGGGCCGTTTCGCGGCCAGGCTGGACGATGTGGTAAATTTCCTCCCGGCGCGGCTGGCGGGGGCGCTGATGTGCGCCGCCGCGCCCCTCTGCGGGCTGGACGGGCGAGCCGCCTGGCGGGTGTTCCTGCGAGACAGGCGCAACCACAAGTCCCCCAACTCCGCCCACACCGAGGCGGCCTGTGCCGGAGCGCTCCACCTCCAGCTGGGGGGAAACAGCTCTTATTTTGGTAAAATGGTCGAAAAACCCACCATCGGGGACGATTTGCGGCCCATTGAGCCGGAGGACATTCGCCGGGCCAACCGCCTGATGGCGGTCACAGCTTGCCTGACGGCGGCGCTGGCCTGGCTGGGACTGCTGCTATGCGAGGTGCTTTTGGCTTGAAACAGGTGATTCACGGCGGGGACATTTACGCCTGGGGGGAGAGAGAGCTGCTGGACTTCTCCGCCAGCCTGAACCCCCTGGGGATGCCGGAGGAGGTGGCGCGCGCCGCCGTGGAAGGCGTCTCGGCCGCTGACCGCTACCCCGACCCCCAGTGCCGCGCCCTGCGCCGGGCCATTGCCGGGGCGGAGGGGGTTTCCCCGGAAATGGTTTTCTGCGGCAACGGGGCGGCGGAGCTGCTGGACCGGTTGGCGCTGGCGCTGCGGCCCCACCGGGCCATGGTTCTGGCCCCCACCTTCGGGGAATATGAGCGTTCCCTTCGGGCGAATGGGTGTAAAGTGATTTCCCATTACCTCAAACCGGAGCGGGAATTTGACGTGACGGAGGATCTTTTGCGGGTGCTGCGGCCAGGACTGGATTTGTTGGTGCTTTGCAACCCCAACAACCCCACCGGGCGAACCATTCCGGCCCCGCTGCTGGCGGAGCTTTGCCGCCGCTGTCAGGCGCAGGACACGACACTGGTGGTGGACGAGAGTTTTCTCTCCCTGACGGATGCAGAGTACCAAACTGACCTGCGGCCCCTGCTGGCAGAGTGTCCCCGGCTGGTGTTGCTGCGGTCGTTGACCAAGAGCCACGCCATGCCCGGCCTGCGGCTGGGGTATCTCCTCTGCGGCGACCCTGCCCTGCTGGAGCGGGTGGTTCAGGCGGGACAGCCTTGGGGGGTCTCCGTCCCCGCCCAATGCGCGGGCGTCGCCGCCATGCACCGCCCCGACTGGCCCCGGTTGGGGCGGGAAATGGTTCAGCCCCAGCGGCGGCGGCTGACGGAGGAACTGCGCAAACTGGGCTTCCGGGTGTGGGACAGCCGGGCCAACTACCTGCTGTTCTACTCTGCCCGCTGGACGGATTTGCAGGAGCAGCTGTTGCAGCGGGACGTTCTCATCCGGGACTGCGCCGATTTCGCCGGCCTGGGGACTGGATACTACCGCATCGCCGTGCGGACGGAGGCGGAGAACACCCGTCTGCTCCAGACATTGAAGGAAGTATGCAAAGAGGGGAGAGCGTAGCCATGGCAAAGCCCATCATGGTGCAGGGTACCACGTCCAACGCAGGGAAGAGCGTCCTGTGTGCGGCGCTGTGCCGCATCTTCCATCAGGACGGTCTGCGGGTGGCCCCGTTCAAGAGCCAGAACATGGCGCTGAACTCCTACATCACCGAGGAAGGGCTGGAAATGGGCCGCGCCCAGGTGACCCAGGCCCAGGCCGCCGGGGTGAAGCCTTCGGTAAGGATGAACCCCATCCTGCTCAAGCCCACCACGGACGTTGGCTCTCAGGTCATCGTCAACGGGGTCAGCCGGGGAAATTACCCCGCCAAAGCGTATTTCCGCATGAAACAGTCGCTGATTCCCGACATTTTGGCGGCCTATCAGTCCCTTTCGGCGGAAAACGATGTCCTCGTCCTCGAAGGGGCGGGCAGCCCGGCGGAGATCAACCTGAAACAGAACGACATCGTCAACATGGGCCTCGCCGCGCTGGTGGACGCGCCGGTGCTGCTGGTGGCGGACATCGACCCCGGCGGGGTGTTCGCTTCCCTCTACGGCACCGTGGCCCTGCTGGAGCCAGAGGAACGGGCCAGGGTCAAGGGGCTTGTTATCAACAAGTTCCGGGGCGACGTGTCCATTCTGGAGCCGGGACTGAAAATGCTGGAGGATTTGACCGGCGTTCCGGTGGTGGGGGTGGTGCCCTACCTGGACTTGGATTTGGACGATGAGGATTCTCTGGCCCAGCGGTTCCAGAAAAGCGGCGAGGGCGGCCCGGTGGATGTCGCTGTCATTCGCCTCCCCCGGCTGTCCAACTTTACTGACTTCAACCCGTTGGCCCGGATGGAGGAGGTCTCCCTGCGGTATGTCCGCTCTGCGGCGGAGCTGGGCGCGCCGGATTTGATTATTCTGCCCGGCACCAAAAGTACCATCTCCGACCTGCGCTGGCTGAAACAGAACGGCCTCGCCGGAGCGATTTGCCGCCACGCCGAAGCGGGCGGCGCGGTCATCGGCATCTGCGGCGGCTATCAGATGCTGGGCAAAAAAGTCGCCGACCCGGCGGGAGCCGAATCCGGCGGCGCGGAGGAGGGGCTGGGTCTGCTGGACCAGGAGACGGTGTTCTGGGGCGAAAAGGCCCGCACCCGCGTTACAGGCCGGGTGACGGGCGCAACCGGCATCTTCGCAGCCCTGGAGGGGGAACCCTTCCGGGGGTACGAGATCCACATGGGACGGACAAGCGGACAGGAGCAGCATTTCGCCCAACTGGATAATGAGAGCGCGGACGGCGCGGTCCGCGGGAATATCTGGGGCAGCTACGTCCACGGCATTTTCGACCGGGGGGACTTCGCCGCGAAGCTGGTGAACTGCCTGCTGGCCGCCAAGGGGCTGGAACCCACCGCCCGGAGCGGCGACTGGAACGCCTATCAGGAGGCGCAGCTGGACAGGCTGGCCGATACCGTCCGCAGGTCGCTGGATATGGATTTGATTTACCGATTGATTGGACAGGAGAAGCCACGATGATTCATTTGGAACACGTCAAACCGGCGGATATCGAAGCCCGGAGCATGGAACTCATCGCCGCAGAGCTGCCCCACCCCCTGGACCCGGAAAACGAGGCGGTGGTCAAGCGGGTCATCCACACCACGGCGGACTTCGACTATGTGGACAACCTGATTTTCTCCCCCGGCGCGGTGGGCAAGGGCATCGCCGCCCTGCGGGGCGGCTGCTCCATCGTCACCGACACCACCATGGCCCAGGCCGGCATCAATAAGCGGACGCTGGCCCGACTGGGGGGCCGGACGGTGAACTTCATTGCCGACCCACAGGTGGCCGTCGAGGCCAAGGCCCGGGGCGTCACCCGCTCGGCGGTGTCCATGGAGCGGGCGGCGGCGCTGGGGGAACCGCTGATTTACGCCATCGGCAACGCCCCTACCGCCCTCATTCGCCTGTGTGAGCTGGTGCAGGCGGGGGAGATGGTTCCCCCCGTTCTGGTCATTGGGGTGCCGGTGGGGTTTGTCAACGTGGTGGAGGCCAAGGAGCTGCTGTTGCAGACCGATGTCCCCTCCATCGTGGCCCGGGGACGCAAGGGCGGCAGCAACGTAGCCGCGGCCATCTGCAACGCGCTCCTCTACCAGGCCGCCGGGACGAGAGACTGATTGCAGGAGACAGACGAGAGAGCGAGAACAGGAGGGAACCCAATGAAGAAAGCACTGCTGGTGGTGTCCTTTGGCACCAGTTACCCGGAGACCCTGCGCAGGAGCATCTGCGCCATGGAAAACGAGCTGGCCAGGGCCTTCCCGGACCGGGACTTTTACCGGGCGTTCACCAGCGGCGTCATCCGGCGCAAGCTGTACCGTAGAGACCGGACGCGCATCGACGGTGTGGTGGAGGCGCTGGAGGCCCTGCGGCTGGAGGGCTACGAGGACGTACTGCTCCAGCCCACCCACATGATCAACGGCGCGGAGACCCAGCGGCTGCTGGCGGAGGCCGCCCTCTACTCCCACCAGTTTCCCCGGTTTTCCATCGGTGCGCCGCTGCTGACCCGGCAGGAGGACTATGAGCTGCTGGCGGAGGCAGTCATGGCGGAAATGCCCCCTCTGGCCTACGACGAGGCGCTGGTTCTCATGGGCCACGGTACCGAGCACTACGCCAACCCCGCATACCCCGCCCTGGAATACGTGTTCCACGCCAGAGGCTACACCAACGTCTTTGTAGGGACGGTGGAGGGCTATCCCCCCATCGGGGAGGTCATTCACCGGCTGGATGAGACCCTAAACGCCCGCCGTGTCTATGTGGCTCCCCTGATGATCGTGGCGGGAGACCACGCCTACAACGACATGACCGGCAGCCAGCCCACCTCCTGGACAAGCCAGCTGCTGGCCCACAACTACCAGCCCATGCCCATTCTGAAGGGGCTGGGGGAGTATCCCGCCGTCCGGCGCATTTTCGTCCACCACGCCCAGGCCGCGCTGGAGGGAAAACGGGGATGAGCGGCGAAAAAGGTATCCTCTACGGTGTCGGCGTGGGGCCGGGAGACCCGGAGCTGCTGACAGTCAAGGCGGTGCGGCTGCTGCAAACCGCCGACGTCATCGCCGCGCCGGACAGCGGCGGCGAGAGCCGCACGGCGCTGCACATCGTCCGGGACTATATCGAAGATAAGCCGGTGGTGCTCTGTCCTACCCCCATGACCCGCGACCGGGAGACGTTAGACCGGGCGTGGAAGGACAACGCGGCGCAAATTTGCGCCCTGCTGGAGCAGGGGAAACAGGTGGCCTTCGTCACCCTGGGAGACCCCACCGTGTACTCCACCTATTTCTACCTCCACCGCCGGGTGCTGGCGCAAGGGTACCGGGCGGAGATCGTGCCGGGGGTGCCCTCCTTCTGCGCGGCGGCGGCGAAGCTGGGGGTTCCCCTCTGCGAAGGGAGCCAGCGGTTGCTGGTGGTTCCCGCCTCCCACGGAGATTTGACCGACAGCCTGGACGTGGACGCCAACAAGATTTTGATGAAAGCCGGGCGGCAGCTGGGAACACTGAAAGCGACCCTCCGGCAGCGGGGCGAGCTGGAAAACGCTGCTCTCGTGGTCAACTGCGGCCTGCCAGGGGAACAGGTGTGGCCCTCCTTCGCCCAGGCGGAGGGAGACACCGGGTATTTCTCTCTGGTGCTGCTCCGGCAAAGGGAACACGCCGGACAAACGAAAGCGGGTGAGGCGGAGTGAAGCTGTGGATGTCCGGGCTGGACTATGAGCGGACGGAGATGGCACTGCGGGAGCGGCTGTCCTTCCCAACCGAGCGGGTACGGATGCTGGACTGCACCCTTGCCGGGATGGACGGCGTCACCGGGGCGGCGCTGCTCTCCACCTGCAACCGGACCGAGCTGTACCTCACCGCAGAGGATGATATTGTTTCGCCGGGACAGCTGCTGTGCCAGGCGGCAGGGGAGGACTGGGACGAATTTGCCCCCTGTTTCGTCAACCGGGAAGGGGAGGATGCGGC
Source organism: Clostridiales bacterium (assembly GCA_021203685.1). GTDB lineage: Bacteria > Bacillota > Clostridia > Oscillospirales > Oscillospiraceae > Onthomonas. The sequence goes on from JAJQAS010000219.1 coordinate 6,660, forward strand.
CCGGCACCTGCTGGCGGTGGCCTCTGGCCTCCGCAGCCAAATTTGGGGCGAAGACCAAATTATTACCCAGGTGGGACGGGCCATTGAGTTGGCCCAGGAAGCCCAATCCGCCAACGCTGTCCTCTCCACCCTGTTCCGCACGGCGGTGGCAGCGGGCAAGGACGTGAAAACCCACGTCCGATTGACGGCGGTGCCGTCCTCCGCCGCAGAGGAGGCGGTGGCACTGCTCCGGCAGCGGCTGGGAGGACTGGAGGGTTGCCGGGCGGTGGTCATCGGCAACGGCGAGATGGGCCGTCGGGCGGCGCGGCTGCTCCGGGCGGCTGGCTGCCGGGTGACGGTGACGCTGCGCACCTACCGCCACGGGGAGACCGTGGTGCCCTTCGGCTGCGAGACGGTGGCCTATGACCGACGGTATGGGGCCATCAACGGGGCGGACCTCCTCTTTTCCGCCACCACCAGCCCCCACTACACCGTCACACGGGAGGAACTGGCGCGGCTGAACGACTGTCCCCCCTGGGTGGTGGATTTGGCTGTCCCAAGGGACGTGGAACCGGCGGTGGGAACGCTGGAAGGGGTGTCGCTCTTCAACGTGGACGATTTCTCCGGTTCTCCGCAGGAGACAGACACGGAAAGCCTGGCCCAGGCAGAGCAAATCATCCAGCGGCATTTGCGGGAGTTTTACCAGTGGTGGGACTACCGGGACAGCCTCCCCGCCATCGGGGAGCTGAAAGCCGCCCTGGGCCGCCGGTTCGCGGCGGAGGGCGCGGAGAGTTGCCAGAGCGTGGTAGATAAGACCGTAGACCTGTTGCTGGGCGGCCTGAAAGGCCGCATCCGGGCGGATGACCTGCGGGAGTGCGCCGCCAAAATCGACGCATTCACCCGGCCCCGCCGGGGGAGCATAGAGCAGGAGACTCCTTTCCGCTTCCCGGTGTTCACCGACCTGCGGGGCAAACGGGTTGTCATCGTGGGGGGCGGCCCGGTGGCCCGGCGGCGCATCGACGCTTTGCGCCCCTTCGGGCCGGAGCTGGTGGTCATCGCCCCGGAACTGGAAGGGGACAGCCGGGGGCTGGAGTGGCACAGGCGGCCCTACCGCCCCGGCGACCTGGAGGGCGCGTTCCTTGCGGTGGCGGCCTCCGGCAGCCGGGCGGTGAACCGGCAGGTGGGCCAGGAGGCCCGGCAGGTGGGCATCCCGGTCAGCGTGGCGGACCGGAGGGAGGAGTGTACCTTCTTTTTCCCCGCCCTCTGCCATGGAGATACAGTATTGGCCGGGGTGGTCTCCCGCGGGGACGACCACCGGGCCACAGCGGCGGCGGCGAAGCGGATTCGCGCCCTATTGGAGGAAGAAGAGCTATGACAGATTTGAAACAGCTGGAGAGGCTGACCCGCGCCTTTGGCGTCTCCGGGGACGAGGAGGAAATTCGAGACCTCCTCCGCCGGGAGGCGGAGGCATACGCCGACGAAGTCACCGTTGACCCCATGGGCAACCTGCTCGTTCACCGGGCGGGGCCGGGGCCGAAGGTGCTGCTGGCCGCACACATGGACAGCATCGGGGTCATGGTGACCCATTTCGAGAAGGAAGGTGTGCTGCGTTTCGCCCCGGTGGGCGGGCTGGACCCGGCCACGCTGCTGCAAACGCCAGTGCGGTTCAAGAACGGCCTTCGGGGCCTCATTTCCTGTGACGACAACAAGCTGGGCAAGGAACTGAAATGGGCCGACCTGTTTTTGGACATCGGCGCGAAGGACAAGGCCCAGGCGGAAACGCTGGTATCCCTGGGAGATGTGGCGGCTTATGACGCGCCCTTCTTCCAGGCGGGGAACCGCATCGTTTCCCCCTATCTGGACGACCGGGCGGGCTGCGCTGCGCTGCTGGCCGTCCTCCGCAGTCTGGGGGAGCGGAAAAACGACCTGTACTTTGCCTTCACCACTCAGGAAGAAGTAGGCACCCGCGGGGCGGGGCCTGCCGGGTTCGCTGTCCGGCCCGACTACGCCCTGGTGGTGGACGTGACCTGCCCCGACGACATCCCAGGCGCGCTCCACGAGGGCACCACCGCCCTTGGGAAGGGCGCGGCGGTGAAGGTGATGGACCACAGCGTCATCTGCCACCCGGAGGTGGTGGAGCGGCTGCTGCGGCTGGCCGAACAACAGCACATCCCCGCCCAGCGGGACGTGCTGACCTGCGGCGGCACCGACGGCGGTCCCATCAGCCGCAGCCGTACCGGCGTGAAAACAGGCGGGGTGTCCATCCCCTGCCGCTACACCCATGCCCCCACGGAACTGATGGATTTGGACGATTTTTCCGCCTGTGTGGATTTGATCACCGCATTTTGTGAAAGTGAGCGGTGAACCATGAACAACGAAAACCCCCTGGGCATTTCTGACCGGGTGCGCGACCTGGCCCAGCAGGCCCAGCAGGATATTGGCGCACAATTTGCGCGCATCGACGAAATCGCGGAGTACAACACCCAGAAGGTGCTCTCCGCCTTCCAGACCCACCGTGTCGCTGAGAGCTACTTCGCCGGGACCACCGGCTACGGCTACGACGACCAGGGTCGGGACGAGCTGGACAAGATTTACGCGGATATTTTCGGCACCGAGGACGCGCTGGTGCGCATCCAGTTCGTCAACGGCACCCACGCCATCGCCGCCGCCCTCTACGGGGCGTTGAAGCCCGGAGAAACGCTGGTCAGCGCAGTGGGCGCGCCCTACGACACCCTTTTGGGGGTCATCGGCGTCACCGGCGACGAGCCGGGCAGCCTGAAAAGCTACGGCATCGGCTACCGCCAGGTGGACATCACCCCCGACGACCAGCCCGACCGGGAGGGTCTGGCTCAGGCCGTGCGGGAGCCGGGGGTCAAGGCGGTGCTGATTCAGCGCAGCAAGGGCTACTCCACCCGTTCCACCCTGTCTGTGGCGGAAATCGGCGAACTAATTGCTATTGTGCGGGAGAACAACCCGGACGCCGCCGTCATTGTGGACAACTGCTATGGCGAGTTCGTGGAGACCACGGAACCCAGCCAGGTGGGGGCGGACTTGATTGTGGGCAGCCTCATCAAGAACCCCGGCGGCGGTCTGGCCCCCACCGGCGGCTATATCGCCGGGCGGCACGACCTGGTGGAGGCGGCGGCCATGCGGCTGACCGTCCCCGGCATTGGCCGGGAGTGCGGCAGCACCCTGGGCAACAACCGCGCCCTGTACCAGGGCTTGTTCCTGGCTCCCCATACGGTGGCACAGGCGGTGAAAACCGCCGTCTTTGGGGCCAGGATGATGGAGCTGCTGGGCTACGAAACGGAACCCACCTCCCAGCAGACCCGCCACGACATCATTCAGATGGTTTCCCTGCATACGCCGGAGGCGGTGGAACGGTTCTGCAAGGGCATCCAGTCCGGTTCCCCAGTGGACAGCTTCGTGACCCCCATCCCCTGGGATATGCCCGGCTACGACTGCCCGGTCATCATGGCGGCGGGGGCGTTTATCCAGGGGGCCTCCATCGAACTTTCCGCCGACGCGCCCATGCGCCCGCCCTATACCGTCTACCTGCAAGGGGGGCTGACCTATCCCTCCGGCAAGACCGGTATTATGCTGGCGGCGGAGGAGTTGCTGAAAAGCCATTAGCTGTTAGCCAGCTACTGCAAACGAAAAGCGCAGTGCTTAAAACGAAACGTAAAAAAGATAAGAACAAGCTACTGAACAGCGCAGCGTGAATAGCTGAGCATCACCAAGCTAACAGCCAAAAGCTAAAAGCTAACAGCTACAACCGCACACAGACACGCCCTCCCGCATAGACTAAGCGAGGGGGTGGTGACCATGAGACGACCAAGACCCCGCCCGCCCCGCCGGGCGCGGGGAAAACGGCGGGGGCTGATTTTGCTGGGCGGTGCGCTGCTGGCGGCGGCAGTCCTGCTGTGGGTAGCAGACGCGCGCCTCCGGCCCATCGTGCTGGAGCTGGCCCGTGCGGAGCTGGACAATCTGGTGACCGCCGAGGTCAACGAGGTCTGCGCCAGCCTGACCGAGGCCGGGGAGCTGAGCTACAACGACATTGTGCAGGTGTTTTACGACGACAACGGGGAAGTGGTGGGCATGACCACCGACATGGATATGCTCAACACCCTCCGGGTCAGCATGGGCCGGGAGGTCTCCACGGTGCTGGACGGCATGGAGCGGCAGAGCGTCCAGATCCCCATCGGGGCGGTGCTGAACCTGACGGTGTTCTCTGGGCTGGGGCCGGAGATCAGCGTGGAAATTTTACACGCCGGGCAGGTGAGCATCTCCTTCGAGAGCGAATTTCAGGCGGCGGGCATCAACCAGACCCTGCACCAAATCAACATGGTAATTTCCGTAGACGTGCTGCTGATGATCCCCGGCGGGGTGCACAAGCAGCAGCTTACCAGTACCATTCCGCTGGCTCAGTCCATCCTGATAGGGGACGTGCCGGAGAGCTATGCCAGCTGGAACCCCTACGACCAGGCGGCGGATTCCAATGCCGCAGAGGAGCAGTGAGAACAATGAAAGAAGCAAAGGCGCAAATCGACACCCTGAAAGAGGAACTGAACCAGTGGAGCTACCAGTATTACGTGCTGGACGCGCCCACCGTCTCTGACTACGAATACGACCGCAGGCTGCGGGAGCTGGAGCAGCTGGAGGCGGCGCACCCGGAGCTGGTGACGCCGGATTCCCCCACCCAGCGGGTAGGCGGCGAGGCCCTCTCCGCCTTCGCGGAGGTGACCCACGAAGTCCCGCTGCTGTCCCTCCAGGACGTGTTCGATGGGGGAGAACTGACGGCCTTCGACCAGCGGGTGCGCCAGAGCGCGGAGAGCGTCCGCTATGTGGCGGAGCCGAAGGTGGACGGCCTCTCCGTGGCGCTGGAGTATGTGGACGGTGTGTTTGTCCGGGGAGCCACCCGGGGGGACGGCCAGGTGGGGGAAGACGTGACCGAAAATCTCCGCACCGTCCGCTCCATCCCCATGAAGCTGACCGGCGCGCCCCACCGGCTCATCGTCCGGGGAGAGTGCTATATTTCCAGGGAACGGTTCGCCCGGCTCAACGACCAGCGGGAGCTGGAGGGGGAACCCCTCTTTGCCAACCCCCGCAACGCCGCCGCCGGTTCTCTGCGGCAGCTGGACCCCAAAATCGCCGCGAAACGGATGCTGGACTGCATTATCTTCAACATCCAGCTCTCCGACGGCCCCGCCTTTGAGACGGACTCCCAGGCCCTGGACTATCTGGAGACGCTGCAATTCCGGGTCATCCCTCATCCGGTGTTCGACACGGTGGAGGAGGTCTCCCGGTGGATTTCTGCCCTCGGAGAGGAGCGGGAACGCTATCCCTTCGACATCGACGGGGCGGTGGTCAAGCTGGACAGTCTGCCGGAGCGGGAGCTGCTGGGCAGTACCGCCAAATTCCCCCGGTGGGCGGTGGCATGGAAGTACCCGCCGGAGCAAAAGCCCACAAAGGTGCTGGACATCGTGGTACAGGTAGGCCGGACCGGCGTATTGACCCCCAAGGCGGTGGTGGAACCGGTGCGGCTGGCGGGTACGACTGTGACCAACGCCACCCTCCACAACCAGGACTTCATCACCGAGAAGGACATCCGCATCGGCGACACGGTCATCGTCCAAAAAGCCGGGGAGATCATCCCCCAGGTGGTCAGCGTGGACGTGAGCAAGCGGCAGGAGGGGAGCAAACCCTATTTCCTGCCCGCTGTCTGCCCGGTCTGCGGCGCCCCCGTGGAGCGGGACCCGGACGGAGCGGCGGTGCGATGCACCGGGGCGGAGTGCCCCGCCCAGCTCATGCGCAACCTGACCCACTTCGCCAGCCGGGACGCCATGGACATCGAGGGCCTGGGTCCTGCGGTGGTGGAGGCGCTGGTCAGTGCCGGGCTGGTGAAGACCCCGGCGGACCTGTACCGACTGGATAAGAAAGAAGTGGCCGAGCTGGACCGGATGGGGGAGAAGTCGGCGGAAAACCTGCTGAACGCCCTGGAAAAGTCCAAACAGAACGACCTCTCCAAGCTGCTCTGCGCCTTCGGCATCCGACAGGTGGGCAGCAAGGCCGCCCAGGTGCTGGCCCGGCAGTTCGGCTCGCTGGACAGGCTCATGGAGGCCACAGAGGAGGAGCTGACCGCCGTGGACGACATCGGGGCCATCACCGCCCAGTCCATCGTCCGGTGGTTCGAGAGTCCCCAGTCTCAGCACCTGATTCGCGCCCTGCGGGAGGCGGGGGTCAACTTCCAGAGCACCGAGGAAAAGCCGGGGGAGACGCTGAAAGGGCTGACCTTCGTGCTGACGGGCACCCTGGCCCAGATGAAACGCAGCGAGGCCAAAAAGCTCATCGAGCAAAACGGCGGCAAGGTCTCCGGCTCCGTCTCCAAAAAGACCAGCTATGTGGTGGCGGGGGAGGCCGCAGGCAGCAAGCTCATCAAGGCCCAGGGCCTGGGGGTTCCCATCCTGACCGAGGCGGAACTGCTGGAAATGCTAAATGTGACGGATTGAGAATTGCCTCTTGCATAATCCGCCGCCGTTCGATATAATAAAGTTTAGCGATTCCTTTGATTCAGCCGCGTTGTGATAAGCTGTTAGCCATTAGCTGTTAGCTGTTAGTCAGGTACTTCCAGTCTAAAGCGAACAGTTCAAAAGAAAACTGAGAAAGAAACCACCCGTTTGTCAAGCAATGCAAACGGTAAGCGTAGTGCGTAATGCCGAGGACTACAAAGCTAATAGCTAAAAGCCAAAAGCTAATAGCTAAAATTTTCATACGGCTGAACAAAAAGGATAACTAGATTTTGTTATTCAGTCTGCAACATTGCAGAGGGGATATATCGTACCACCGTACCAATGAGGAGGAACCTGGACATGTATAAAATCGTGCGAAAAGAAGTGTTGAATCCCACCATCACACTTCTGGAGGTGGAAGCGCCTTTCGTGGCCCGGAAGGCGCAGCCCGGTCAGTTTATCATCCTGCGCATCGACGAGAAGGGCGAGCGGCTGCCCCTGACCATCGGCGGGTTTGACCGGGAGAAGGGAACCATTACTATTATCTTCCAGCTGGTGGGCCTGACCACCCGCGCCCTGGCCCAGATGAACGAGGGCGACTACCTGCTGGACTTCGTCGGCCCCCTGGGCAAGCCCACGGAGATGGAGGGCGTCAAGTCCGCCTGCGTCATCGGCGGCGGCCTGGGCACTGCCATCGCCTACCCGGTGGCCAAGGGCTTCCACGACGCGGGCGTGGAGACCGACGTCATCGTGGGCTTCCGCAACAAGGACCTGGTCATCCTGGAGGACGACTTCAAGAACGCCTGTGACAACTTCTACATTATGACCGACGACGGCTCCTATGGCGAGCACGGCTTCACCACCACCAAGGAGCAGCAACTGCTGGAGAGCGGCAAAAAGTACGACGTCATCATCGCCATTGGCCCCGTCCCCATGATGAAGTTCGTGGTCAAGACGGCGGAGCCTTTCGGCGTGCCCTGCCGGGTCTCCCTGAACCCCATCATGATCGACGGCACCGGTATGTGCG